>NZ_AMRI01000012.1 GCF_000299915.1 Gallaecimonas xiamenensis 3-C-1 | reverse complement strand
TTCAAGGCCATGACGCAGCTGATGGCGAAAAACAAGCCGCTGGATCTGATCACCGTCTCCGAGCAGATGGAGAGTGACAAGTGCCTGGAAGAGGCCGGCGGCTTTGCCTACCTGGGGGAGATTGCCCGCAACACCCCCAGCGCCGCCAACATCCATGCCTACGCCGAGATTGTCCGTGAACGGGCGGTGGTGCGTGAGATGATCGGGGTGGCCAATGAGATTGCCGAGTCCGGCTTTGACCCCCAGGGCCGCCGCTCCGAAGAGCTGTTGGATATGGCCGAGAGCAAGGTCTTTAAAATAGCCGAGAGCCGCACCAACGCCAACGAAGGCCCCCAGAACCTCAAGCGCATCCTGGAAAAGACCGTCGACCGTATCGAAAAGCTGTTCGGCCAGCCCCATGACGGCGTCACCGGCGTGTCCACCGGCTTCCAGGACCTGGACAAGATGACCGCCGGCCTGCAGGGCTCGGACCTCATCATAGTGGCGGCCCGTCCCTCCATGGGTAAGACCACCTTCGCCATGAACCTGGCCGAATACGCGGCCATGACCCAGGACAAACCGGTGCTGATCTACAGCCTGGAGATGCCCTCGGAACAGATCATGATGCGTATGCTGGCCTCCCTGGGCCGCATCGACCAAACCAAGATCCGGACCGGCCAGCTGGACGACGAGGATTGGGCGCGGCTCAGTTCTACCATGGGCCTGCTCATGGAAAAGGGCAAAATGTACATCGACGATTCGTCCGGCCTGACCCCTACCGAAGTGCGCTCCCGCGCCCGGCGTATCGCCCGGGAACACGGCGGCATTTCCATGATCATGGTGGACTACCTGCAGCTGATGACGGTGCCCGGCATGCAGGACAACCGGACCCTGGAGATCGCCGAGATCTCCCGCTCTCTCAAGGCCTTGGCCAAGGAGCTGGAATGCCCTGTAATCGCCCTGTCCCAGCTTAACCGCTCCTTGGAGCAGCGGGCCGACAAGCGCCCGGTCAACTCGGACCTTCGCGAATCGGGCTCTATCGAGCAGGACGCCGACCTTATCATGTTCATCTACCGGGACGAGGTCTACCACCCGGAAACCACCGACAAGGGCACGGCGGAGATCATCATAGGTAAACAGCGGAACGGCCCCATAGGCCGGGTGCGCCTTACCTTCCAAGGCCACTTCTCCCGTTTCGACAACTACGCCGGCCCGGCCTTCGAGGACGATTACTAAGCTGTATGAAAGTCGCCACTGCGGTTATCGACACCAAGGCGCTGCGCCACAATTTCGGCGTGGTGCGCCGCCATGCTCCCCAGGCCAAGGTCATTGCCGTGCTCAAGGCCAACGGCTACGGCCATAACCAGGTGACGGTGGCCAAGGCCCTGGGGGACGCCGACGCCTTTGCCGTGGCTCGCCTCAACGAGGCCCTGGCGCTGCGCGCCGCCGGCATTACCCAGCCGCTGGTGATGCTCGAAGGCTGCTTTAACGCCTCCGACCTGCCGGTAATGGCCAGCGAAGGGGTGCAGGCGGTGTTCCACACCCCCCAGCAGCTGGACATGCTAAAGGCAGTGGCCATGCCAAGGCCCCTTAAGGCCTGGATCAAGGTGGATACCGGCATGCACCGTATCGGCCTGGCCCCGGCCGAGGTCCCGGCCTACCTGGAGGCCCTCAAGGCCACCGGCAAGGTGGAAGCGCAAGTGGGCCTTATCAGCCACTTTGCCTGCGCCGACGAAGCCGGCCACCCCCTGAACCAGGCCCAGATAGACAACTTCCTGCCCCTGGCCCGTCATTGGCCCGGCCCCTGCTCCATGTCCGCCTCGGCCGCTATTCTCAGCCTGCCGGCGGCCCATTTCGACTGGGTGCGCCCCGGCATCATGCTCTACGGGGCCTGCCCCATGGACGGCCGGGAGGCCCGCGATTTTGACCTCAAACCGGTGATGCGCCTGGTCTCCAGCCTGATTGCTGTCAAACCCCTCAAGGCCGGTGAAACCGTCGGTTACGGCGCCACCTGGGCCGCCCAGCAGGACACGGTGATCGGCGTTGTGGCCATGGGCTACGGCGACGGCTACCCTCGCCATGCCAAGACCGGCACTCCTGTCTTTGTGAACGGGCGCCGGGTGCCCCTGGTGGGCCGGGTGTCCATGGACATGATCACCGTCGACCTTGGCCCGGCGGCGGCCGAGCAGGTAGGGGACGAAGTGGAACTCTGGGGCCCCAGGGTGCCGGTGGAAGAGGTGGCCCAGCACGCCGGTACCATCAGTTACGAGCTCTTGTGCAATATCGCCCAGCGGGTGAAGTACGAGTTCGTCTGACCTGGCCCGCGCAAGCGGGCCTTTTCATATCAGGCCCCAGTGCAGGGCTCTAAGTACCGCCTGGGTGCGGTCACGGCAATGGAGCTTGCCAAGGATGGTGGACAGGTGGTTTTTCACCGTGCCTTCGGCCAGGAATACCAGTTCGGCGATTTCCTTGTTAGACAGCCCCCCCGCCACCAGCCGCAGCACCTGTTTTTCCTTGTCGCTAAGGGGCTCGGGCCTGGGCCCCTCGGCCAGCTGGGGGTTAACCTGGCTGACCAGGGCCGGCTCCGCCACCAAGCCGCCGGCGGCCACCTTTTCGATGGCCTCCACCAGCCGGGCCAACTCCACGTCCTTTAGCAAAAAGCCGTTGGCCCCGGCGCCAAGGGCGGCCAGGAACAGGTCGTTGTCGTCAAAGGTGGTGAGCATCAGCACCGGCAGGGCCTGGTTGGCAGCCCTCAGGGCCTTGACCAGGGCGATGCCGTCCAGCACCGGCATGCGGATGTCGCTCACCAGCATGTCCACCGGCGTCTCGGCCAGTAGCGCCAAGGCCTGCTGGCCGTTTTGCGCCTGCCAGCGCACCTCGGCCTTGCCGGACAGGCCAATCAGGGCGGCGATGCCGCTACGTACCAGGGCCTGATCGTCCACCAATCCCACGCTAATCATGTTGTGCTCCCAGCCAAAGGGTAAGCCGGGCACCGCCCCCCGGCAGAGGGTCCAGGCGGGCGCTGCCGCCAAAGGGGGCCAGCCGTTCCCCCATGCCCGCCAGGCCGCTGCCTGGCGAGGCTGCCGCCTTGGGGCCGCTGCCGTTGTCGGTCAGGGCCAGGGCCGCGCCGTCCCGGGCCAAGGACAGCTGGGTGGCCTTACCGTGGCGAAGGGCGTTGCTGACCCCTTCGGTCAGGCAGTAGAGCACCTGCTCGGCCAGGGCCAGGCTGGGCAGTTGCAGCTGCGGCGGCAGGGCCAGGGTAACCCCGGGCAGCTTATCGGCCAGGGCCTGAAGGGGGGGCACCAGATCGGTGTCGGTGTCCTTGCGCATCTGCTGGACTATGGCGCGCACCTGGGTCAGGGCGTCGCTGACCTGGGCCTTGAGCTGGGCCAGCTGTGGCTGCTGGTCCGGGGCCGCCTGGTGCCTGGCCACTTCCAATTGCAGGCTAAGGGCGGTGAGGCTGTGGCCTATGCTGTCGTGCAGGTCGCGGGCGATACGGCTCCTCTCTTGGAAACGGGCACTCTGGGCCAGCAGGGAGCGGGTGGCGGCCAGCTGGCGGTTGCTGACCTGCAATAGCTGGTTGGCTTCGGCCAGCTGCTGCTTGGCCTTGGCGCTCCCCAGGGCAAAGAGCTCAAAACCGCAGTAGATAAGGGCGGTGAGCAGGTCCGGGGCCTGGCCGGTCAGGGCCAAAAAGGCCAGCAGGTTGACCAGGGCCAGGGCAACATAACTTTGGGCGCCAGGCCAGGCGCCGGGCAGCTGGGCGGCCCAGATCACCAACAGGATTGGGGTCAGGCTGTGGGGCAGGGTGGCAATGGCCGCCAGGGCGGCGGCGGCTTGCAATACAAGCACTAGGCGCCAGGCCGGGCGGCGCAAATCGCTTTGGCCGGGGCGGGCGGCCACCGGCAGGAACAGGGCCAGGAAAATCCCGTGGGACCAGAGCTGCCACAGGGCGATGCCCTGGTGGCGCATTTGCAGATAGGCCAGGTAGCTGACCAGGGCCCAGGTGATCACCCCGCTGGCCAGCAACAGTGCCTCTTCCCTTTTCATCAGGGTGCTTTCCTTGGCTGAACAATGCCGGTGCAGCATAGCAGCGGCCGGGGCCGCCTTGCCAAGGCAAAAGGGGCCCAGGGGGGCAGATCGTGACTTTTGGCACCTGTGGTCCAGCTGGCCTTTGCCTAGGCTAGGGCTTGTTCATTTGCCAAGGAGGTCACCATGAAACTGCTCAGTCCTGCTTTTTTAACCCTGCTGCTGGGGCTTAACACCGGCGCCCAGGCCCAAACGCTGCAAGTCACCGTCGACAATATCCAGGCCCAGCAGGGGGCGCTGATGCTGGTGCTGTTCAAGGGCCAGGCCGATTTTGACGCCAGCCGGGCGCCGGTGGTGTCCCTTATCCATCAGGTTACCGGGGAGCAGGTGCAGTTTGCCCTAGGGTCCTTGCCGGCGGGCCGCTATGGCATCAAGGTCTACCAGGACATCAACGGTAACGGCGTCCATGACCGCAACCCGGTGGGGATCCCCATCGAACCCTATGGCTTTAGTAACAACGGCGGCCGCTTCGGCCCGGCCAGTTTTGCCGAGGCGGGCTTCGACCCGGCCGAAACGGCGGCGCTGACCATCCACCTGCGCTAGGAGGGGGTCATGGAAAGGCGCGCTTTTCTGCAATCCCTGGCGGTGCTGGCCCTGGCCAGCGGTTGCCCCCTGGCTTTGGCGGCAGAATCAGCTACGGCGGCCTTTGCCCGGCGCCTGCGCCAGGCCCCCTGGCTGCTGGGCTTTATGGGCCTGGCCGAGGACCAGCAGCCCCTGGCCATGAAGGTGCAAGGACGCTTTCCCGCCGAGCTTAGGGGCACCCTCTATCGCAACGGCCCGGCCTTGATGGCCAGGGGCAATGAGCGTAATGAGCACTGGTTTGACGGCGACGGCATGGTCCAGGCCTTTCGCCTGGACGGCGCCAAGGCCAGCCACCAGGGCCGCTTTGTGCGCACCCCCAAATTTCTCAAGGAGCAAAAGGCTGGGCGCTTTTTGCTACCTGCCACCGGCACCTACCGCCAGGCCGAGGTGCCTATGGGCACCAATGACGACATCAATACCGCCAACATCAACGTCATCCCCTTTGCTGGCAAACTGCTGGCCCTGTGGGAAGGGGGCTCGGCCACCGAGCTGGACCCGGACAGCCTGGCCACCCTGGGCCAGCGCACCTGGGCGCCGGGGCTGGAACATATGCCTTTTTCTGCCCACCCGATCCGCGACAAGGACGGCAGCCTGTTTAACTTCGGCGCCGCCCCCTTTGCCGGTGAGCCCGCCGTGATGCTCTACCACCTGGCCCCGGACGGCCGCCTTCGCAACAGCAAGCTGCTGGCCTTGCCCTTTGGCGGCTATATGCACGACTTTGCCGCCAGCGACCGCTACCTGGTGCTGCTCAATAGCTCCTGCGTTTACCAAGGGGGCCGCACCTATGTGGAGGGCTTTGCTTGGCAGGGCCAGCGCCCCAGCCAGCTGCTGCTGGTGGACAAGCACAGCCTGGAACTGGTGCGCACCCTGGAGGTACCGGCCAGCTTTGCCTTTCATTTCGCCGGTGCCGAAGAAAGAGGTGGTGAGCTGTGGGTGACCCTGTGCCGCTACCGGGATGCCAGCATGATGCTCAGCGGCATGAAGGAGCTGCTGGCCACCGGCCAAAGCCAGGCCAGCCAAGCCACCCTGGCCCAATTTCGGGTCAACCTGGCCAGTGGCAAGGTGGATTTATGGGACAGCGGCCTGGACATGGAGTTTCCCGGCCGAGACTGGCGCCAGGCCCAGCACCAGGGCTGGGTGTTCGGGGCCGGTAGCTCCGGGCAGGCACAGTCCCTGCTCAGCGACGCCCTGGTGGCCTACGATCCGCTGCGCCAGCAGGTGCACCGCCATGTCTATGGCCCGGGGATAGTGGTGGAAGAGCCGCGCTTTATTGCCAAGGCCGGCGCCAAGGCGGGCCAGGGCTACCTGCTGCACAGTTTCTTGGATTACCGGCGCCGCCAGAGCGGCCTGGCGGTATTGGACCTGGCCAACCTGGCCGGTGGCCCCATCGCCATGGCCCACATGGACAGGGTGCTGCCCCTGGGCTTTCACGGCAGCTTTGTGGCGGCCTGAGCCGGGCGCTGTGAGGCGCGGGGCTTTTGTGGTATTGCTGAGTCAACTGACTGACCCATAACAAGAATCGGGACTGGATCTGATGACCGATGCCCTGCTGCTGGCGACCCTGGCCGGCCTGCCCATCCTGATTGGCGGCTGGCTGGCCACCTTTGAGCGTTTCTTGCCCCGCTGGCTGGACGAAGAGCTGCGCCACAGCGTGGTGGCCTTCGGCGGCGGCGTCTTGATCTCGGCGGTGACCCTGGTGCTGGTGCCCCAGGGCATGGCGGCCCTGGGCTTTGGCTGGGGCAGCGCCTGTTTTGCCCTGGGCGGCCTGGCCTTTATGGGGCTGGACGCCTGGCTGGCGCGCCGGGGTGGGTCCATGGCCCAACTGGTGGCGATGCTGATGGACTTTGTGCCAGAGGCCATGGCCCTGGGGGCCATGCTAACCGAGAACACCGAGGTGGGGCTGTTACTGGCCTTGCTGATCGCCCTGCAAAACCTGCCGGAAGGCTTCAATGCCTTTCGTGAACTGCGCCAGCTGGGCACCTTGCGTAGCCGCCGTATCCTGGCCCTCTTTGCCCTCTTCGTGCTGCTGGGGCCCCTGTCTGCCTGGCTTGGCCATACTTTCCTGTCCGGGGCGGGCGGTATCTTGGGAGGCATCATGCTCTTTGCCGGTGGCGGCATTCTCTACCTGACCTTTGGCGACATAGCCCCGCAGGCCAAGCTACGTAACCACTGGGGTCCGCCCCTGGGGGCCGTGGCCGGCTACTGGCTGGGGCTTTGGGGCCATCAGCTGCTGGGGGGAGCATGAGCCGGGTGGCCCTGGGAGCCTGGGGCTGGACGGCCCTGGCCATGCTGGCCTTCGCCGGCAATTCCCTACTGTGCCGCCAGGCCCTCAAGGGCGGCGCCCTGGACGCGGCCAGTTTTACCACGGTGCGGCTAGTGTCCGGCGCCCTAATGCTGGCGCTGCTGCTGGGTCTGAAGGGCAAGGCCCCTCGCGGCAGTGGTGACTGGCCTTCGGCCCTGGCGCTCTTTGTCTACGCCGCCGGTTTTTCCTTTGCCTATGTGCAGCTCAATACCGCCACCGGCGCCCTGCTGCTGTTTGGGGCGGTGCAGCTGACCATGCTCGGCTGTGCCCTGTGGCGGGGAGAGCGGCTGGCCTGGTGGCAATGGCTGGGCCTGGGGCTGGCGGTGTTTGGCCTGGGCGCCTTGCTGTTGCCCGGTGCCCAGCGCCCGCCCTGGCAAGGGGCCTTGCTGATGCTACTGGCCGGGGCTGGCTGGGGGGCTTATTCCCTGCTGGGTAAAGGCAAGGGCGATCCTCTGGCCGCCACCGGCGGTAATTTTCGCCGGGCCGCCTTGCTTGGCCTGGCCCTGAGCCTGCTGGCCTTGCCCTGGCTGCGCTGGGACTGGGGGGCCAGCGTTTATGCTGTGCTGTCCGGGGCCTTGGCCTCGGGCCTGGGTTATGCGGTTTGGTATAGGGCTAGGGAACAGCTCAGCACCGCCACTGCTGCCACAGTGCAGCTGACGGTGCCGGTGATAGCGGCCCTGGGGGCCGTGGTACTGCTGGACGAGCCCTTGAGTTTGAGCCTGGTACTGTGCGGCGCCTTGGTGCTTGGGGGCGTGGCCCTGGTCAGCCGCAGCCGTTAATCGAATTCCAGGGCGATATCGGTGCAACCCTTGGCGCAGCGTATGCCGGGTTGGGCGCTGCCTGGGGGGTGCAGTACCAATGGCTTGCCGCATTGGGGGCAGGCCATGGGGCGCCCTGACATCACCTTTTTAATCAATGCCTTCTGGTCGTTGAACGACTTGGCGGTCTTCTTGTTCAGGCCGGAAAAATCCATCACTCCCCCTGTAAGGTCAAAATCAGGTGGCGGCTGCCGCCCTGGTCGCGGTGTTCCCCCAGCCAGATCCCCTGCCAGGTGCCCAGCAGCAGCCGGCCATTACCAACCGGTATGCTGAGGCTGGCCCCCAGCAGGGACGCCTTGATATGGGCCGGCATGTCGTCGTCCCCTTCGTAGTGGTGCTGGTAATAGGGGGCGCCCTGGGGCACCGCCCTATTGAAATGCCGCTCCATGTCGCCGCGCACCGTCGGGTCGGCATTTTCGTTGAGGGTCAGGCTGGCGGAGCTGTGCTGGATAAAGACATGCAGTAAGCCGGTGTTGACGCCGCCAAGGGCGGGCAGGGCGGCCAGCACCTCGTCGGTGATCAGGTGAAAGCCCCTGGGCCTTGGGGCCAGGGTCAGGCGGCTTTGCTGCCACATCAGCTTTTACCCCTTCTGAGCTTGAGGCTGCCCAAGAGCCCTTCGTGGCGCCGGCCCCAGTCGTAGAGCATCTCTATGGGTTCGATAAAGAGCCGGCCGGTGCCGGTGAGGCTGTATTCCACCTTGGGGGGCACTTCCGGGTAGACGGTGCGGTCGATGAGGCCGTCGGCTTCCAGTTCGCGCAGGGTCTGGGTCAGCATTTTCTTGCTGATCCCCGGCAGGCAGCGTTGCAGCTCGCCGGTGCGCAGGGTGCCGCACTTAAGGGCATAGAGCACCATGGAGGTCCATTTGGTACTGAACAATTCCAGTACCCGCCTGGGGGTACAGGTCTCGATAAAAACAAAAGGTTGTTCTTTGGGCATCAGCAGCCGCCAGCCGGGGATTTGCCAATATTGAAACCTTAAACCCTGATCCAGCGCAAATGGCTAACCTAAGGTCGAATATTCGGGGTCTGGCAAAGCTGCTACCATCTTGTTAACTAAGTAACCCTGCGGTTGCCTTAGAGATAACAACAATGGCCCCAGGCCATCCCTATTGAGGAACCCCTATGTTCAAGTTCACTGCCAAAGCACTGCTCTGTGCCTTGTCCATCGGTTTTGCCGGCCTGGCGCAAGCGGCCGACCCCATCGTCATCAAGTTCTCCCACGTGGTGGCCGACAGCACCCCCAAAGGCCAGGGTGCCTTGATGTTCAAAAAGCTGGTGGAAGAGCGCCTTAAGGGCAAGGTGGAAGTTCAGGTATACCCCAACTCCTCCCTCTACGGTGACGGCAAGGAGATGGAAGCCCTGCTGCTGGGGGACGTGCAGATGATAGCCCCGTCCCTGGCCAAGTTCGGCCAGTACACCAAGAAGCTGCAGATCTTTGACCTGCCCTTCCTGTTCAACGATATCCAGGCGGTGGACCGCTTCCAGCACAGCGATGCCGGCAAGGGCCTGCTCAAGTCCATGGAAAACAACAACATCACCGGCCTTGGCTACTGGCACAACGGCATGAAGCAGCTGTCCGCCAACAAGGCTCTGCACGAACCCCGTGACGCCCGTGGCCTGAAATTCAGGGTGCAGGCCTCCGACGTGCTGGACGAGCAGTTCAAGGCGATCAGGGCCAACCCCCGCAAAATGAGCTTTGCCGAGGTCTACCAGGGCCTGCAGACCGGCGTGGTCAACGGCGCCGAGAACCCCTGGTCCAATATCTATTCCCAGAAATTCAACGAAGTGCAGAAGTTCATCACCGAGTCCAACCATGGCGTGCTGGACTACATGCTGATCACCAACACCAAGTTCTGGAACGGCCTGCCGGCGGATGTGCGCAGCGAGCTGGACAAGATCCTCGACGAAGTCACCGACAAGGTGAACGCCGAAGCCGAAGCCCTGAACCAAAAGGCCAAGCAGTCGGTGGTCGACTCCGGTACCTCTGAAGTCATCGCACTCAAGCCCGAAGAACGTGCCAAGTGGGTCAAAGCCATGAAGCCGGTGTGGAAGAAGTTCGAGGGGGAGATCGGCAGCGATCTGATCGATGCCGCCCTTGCCGCCAACGATGCCAAATAAGGTGCCTTAATGGCTGCAGTGTACCGATACTGGTCCAAGCTGGAGGAAGGCGCCATCGCCTTCCTTTTGGCATTCATGACCCTGGTGACCTTCGTCTATGTGGTCCTTAACAACCTCTATACCCCCTTTTACGATCTCTCTGACTGGCTGGCCGACAAGGAATGGACAGCCAGCAGCGATTTCTTCCTGAACGTGGGGGACTTCTTTATCGGCCTGGCCCAGGAAATGACCTGGTCCACGGCCCTGACCAAGGCCCTGTTTGCCTGGCTGCTGTTTCTAGGCATGGCCTATGGGGTGCGTACCGCCGGCCATATCGGCGTCGACGTGGTGGTCAAACTCTGCTCCAAACCGGTGCAAAAGGTGCTGGCCATCATCGCCTGCCTGGCCTGCCTGCTCTATGCCGCCATGATGTGCTACGCCAGCTTCGACTGGGTCCACACCCTGTTCAATGCCAACCTCTACGCCGAGGATCTGGAAAAAATTCACATCAAGCTCTGGTACATAGGGGCCGTGGTGCCGGTGGGCTTTGCCCTGGTCTGGCTGCGTTTTGCCGAGATTTTCGTACGCATTATCCGTGGCTTGCAAAGCGGCTTGGGCTTGGCCGACGAGGCCGGTGACGCCCTCAAGCACATGGTGGACGGGGAGGAGCACAAATGACCATTCTGTTCCTGTTCTTCATGCTGTTCCTGCTGATGCTGATCGGTGTGCCCATCGCCATTTCCCTTGGCCTTTCCGGCGCCCTGACCATCCTCTTTTTCAGCCAGGACTCCATCCGCTCTTTGGTGATCAAGCTCTTTGAGACCTCCGAGCATTACACCCTGCTGGCCATTCCCTTCTTCCTGCTTTCTGGTGCCTTTATGACCAGCGGCGGCGTGGCCAAGCGCCTTATCGACTTTGCCAACGCCAGCGTCGGCCATATCCGGGGTGGCCTGGCCATAGCGGCGGTACTGGCCTGCATGCTGTTTGCGGCCCTGTCCGGTTCGTCCCCCGCTACGGTGGCGGCGGTAGGTTCCATCGCCATTGCCGGCATGGTGCGTTCGGGTTATCCCAAGGAGTTTGGCGCCGGCATCGTCTGTAACGCCGGTACCCTGGGCATTTTGATACCGCCGTCCATCGTCATGGTGGTGTACGCGGCGGCCACCGAAACCTCGGTGGGCAAGCTGTTTATGGCCGGTGTGGTGCCGGGGGCCCTGCTGGGGCTGGCGCTGATGGTGGCCATCTACATAGTGGCCCGTAAGAAGAACCTGCCGGCCATGCCAAGGGCCAGTTTCCGCCAGTGGCTGTCCAGTGGCCGCAAGGCCATCTGGGGTCTGTTGCTGATGGTGATCATCCTCGGCGGCATCTACACCGGTATGTTCACCCCCACCGAAGCGGCGGCGGTAGCGGCGGTGTACGCCGGCTTTGTGGCGCTCTTTGTCTACAAGGACATGAAGGTCAGCGAAAGCCCCCGGGTGCTGCTGGACGCCGGCAAGCTCACCATCATGCTGATGTTCATCATCGCCAACGCCATGGTGTTTGCCTTCGTGCTCACCACAGAGCAGATCCCCCAGACCATAGCCCAGTGGGTGACCGGCCTGGGGCTGTCTCCCTGGATGTTCCTGCTGATCGTCAACATCGTGCTGCTGCTTGCCGGTAACTTCATGGAACCGTCGGCCATCATCCTGATTTTGGCGCCCATCCTCTTCCCCATCGCCATGGAGCTGGGCATAGACCCTATCCATCTGGGGGTGGTGATGGTGGTGAACATGGAGATAGGCCTTATCACCCCGCCGGTGGGGCTCAACCTCTTCGTGACCTCGGCGGTCACCGGCATGCCCCTGGGCCAGACCATCCGGGCTGCCTTGCCCTGGCTGCTGCTGCTGTTGGGCTTCTTGATGATAGTGACCTACATCCCGGCCGTGTCCCTATGGCTGCCCAATGCTTTGGGCATGCCCTGAAAAAAAAGCCGCCCCCAGGGGCGGCTTTTTCATGCCGGTGTTTTAGCCTACCTTGAGGCTGTCCCAGGTCATGGTGATGGCCTGGGAAGCCTGGCCGATAAACTGCACCGTCTGGTTGTCGGCATCGACGGTGATCTTCCACAGGTAACGGGCGCCGTCCTGGTCCCAGCGCTGCACCAGCTGATTGCTGGCGTCGTAAGCCAGGATCGCCATGCCTACCCTGTTATCGGTATAGGAATAGGCCCAGTAGGTCAGCTCGTTCCACACCAGCACGTCACAGCGGTCGGCCGGGTCAAGGCTGTTGGGGTTTTGCAGGTAAGTGGCCTTGAGGCCGGTGGGAATGGGCGGGTGGCTGGTCACGTCCACCTGCTTGACCTGGGGTTGGTTGCCGTAGTTGGCCGGCATCAGGTCGAATATCGCCTCTGGGCTGAAGGGCAACAACTGCACGGCGCCGCCCCCTGCGCCGTTAAAGGCACTCATGCCACTGCTGATGGTCACAAAGAGCCCGGTGGGGGCCTGTACCGCCACCTTGCTGGTGTCGTTGGGGTCGCACAGGATCAGGTTGAAGTCGGTGGCCTCAACCTTTGAGTGGGTGATGGTCACTATGCCCTGCAACACGCACAGGTAGCTGCCGGGAAACTGCACCGATTGCAGGAAAAAGCCCGGCTTGGTGCCAAGGGGGATGATCTGCCAGCGCTCCCAGGGGCCTGCCGTGTATTGGCAGTTGACGATGTTGCCGTCGGTACGCAGGTAGGTGTTGACGAAGCGGGTGGACTCGAGGTTAAAGCTGTTTTCTGTTGCCATGATTCCGTCCTCTGGTGTCATTGGAAACTAGGCGCCGGGGCTGTCGGTGGCGCCTGCTGCGCCTTTAAGGGTAGGTGGCGGTCAATGGCATTGCCTTCTCTTAAACTTCCGGCGCAAGGGTCTGTATTTATGGGGTTAATCCCGCCAGGCTCAGGTGCTCATGGTTACCTTCAGGTGACTATTTCCCAGGGGAGTGCCTACTGGCCAGCTGGCGCCCACAGGCATAGACTGGCCCCAATCAACAGGAGGCCCTATGTCGTTGCTCGCTGATATTCCCTTTTCCCTGCTGGAGCTGGCGCCGGTACGCCAGGGCAGCACCGTTGCCGCCACCCTGGCCCACAGCCTCGACTACGCCCGCCAGGCCGAACGCCTGGGCTTTAACCGCTTCTGGTTGGCCGAACACCACAATATGGAAGGGATAGCCAGCGCCGCCACGGCCGTGCTTATCGGCCATATTGCCGGTGGCACCGAACGGATCCGGGTCGGCTCCGGCGGCATCATGCTGCCCAACCATGCCCCCCTGGTGGTGGCCGAGCAATTTGGCACCCTGGACGCCCTCTACCCTGGCCGTATCGACCTGGGTCTTGGCCGGGCGCCGGGGTCCGACCCTGTCACCAGCCGGGCCCTGAACCGTGACCCAAGCCGTGCCGAGCAGTTCCCCGAGGAAGTGGCCGAGCTGCAACAGTTGCTGGGGGCGCCTCAGCCGGGCCGGGCGGTGCGGGCCTTGCCGGGGGAAGGTAGCCAGGTGCCCATCTGGCTGTTGGGTTCCAGCCTCTTTAGTGCCCAGCTGGCGGCCCAGCGCGGCCTGCCTTATGCCTTTGCCGGCCACTTTGCACCCCGTTTCGTTTACGACGCCATTCGCCTCTATCGCAGCCAGTTCCGGCCCTCGGCGGTGCTGGACAAACCCTATGTGATGTTGGGCCTGCCCCTGGTGGCTGCCGCCAACGACGACGAAGCCGCCTTCCTGGCCACCAGCTCGTTGCAGCGGGTGTTGGCATTGATGCGTGGCCAGCCGCTGTGGCTCAAGCCGCCGGTCCAGAACATGGACGGCCTTTGGAGCGAGCCGGAAAAGGCCTCGGTGCAGGCTTTTCTGGGATTGGCGGTGCAAGGGGGCCTTGCTACCATCAAGGCCCGTCTTGAGGCCATAGTGCAGGAGCTGGAAGTGGACGAACTGATGTTCACCAACGACCTGTTCGACCAGCCAAAGCGCCTGGAGGCCCTGTCCATACTGATGTCCACCAAGGAGTAGGATGCGCGATTGGTTCAGTGACAACAAAGCCCTGTTGGTATTGATAGGGCTGCCGCTGCTTTGTGGCCCCCTTTGGCCCATGCCTGCTAGCCTTGGCTGGCAGTGGCTGCTGGCGGCCCTGGCCGGGGGGCTGATGAACGCCCTGGGGATGATGCTGCTGTTTGCCTGGCCCCTGGGGGCCGGCATTCGTAACCTGGGCAAAATCGGCCTGGCCTGGGCGCTCCTGTGGGTAGCGGGGGCCTATGGCCTGGTGGCGGTGCTTACCGGCCCCTGGCTGTGGCTAGGCTGGCTGGTGCCGCTGACGGTGCTGGGTTTGGCCTTTGCCAGTGCCTGGTTGCTGATGCGCTGGAAATAGAAGCAAAAAAAGGCCCACCAAGGTGGGCCTGAAGGTACTGCACTCACTGATGCAGGTACGTCCCCTCTAGTGACGTTTGTTAACCAGCCGCATTGACCCTGTTGCGCCCGCCGGCCTTGGCCCGGTAAAGGGCGGTGTCGGCGGCGAACAGCAGGGCTCCGGCGGTGCGGAACTGGCCGTTGATCTCGGTGGCTATCCCTTGGCTGACGCTGACCTTGGCCCCCAACTCGGGGAAGGCCAACTGGTTGATGCTTTCCCTGATGACGCTGGCCACTTGCCAGGCCATGTCGCCATTGCAGCCTGGCAATACCAGGGTGAATTCTTCCCCGCCGTAACGTGCCGCCAGGCATTGGGGGTGGGGCAGGGCAAGGCCAATGGCGGCGGCGATCCGCTGCAGGCACTTATCCCCTTCCAGGTGGCCGTATTGGTCGTTGAACAGCTTGAAGTAGTCCACGTCTATCACCACCACGCTGATGGGGTGGCGCTTCTGGGTCTGCTTGTCCCACTGCTGTTCCAGTTGCTCGATAAAGACCCGGCGATTGGCAAGGCCGGTGAGACTGTCTTTGGATGCCAGTTGCTGCAACTTGTCCAGCTCTGCCTTGCTGGCGGACAGGTCCTGCAGCGTCACCACAAAGCTGGGAGACTTGGCCGGCAGGTAGGACAGGGACAGGCTGACCGGCAGGCTGCGCCCCTTGCCCAGTTGCAGGGTCATCTCGGTGGGAGCCAGGGTCAGCTGTTTGTCTTGGCAGCGGCGCATCAACTGTTTGATCTGGGCCTGCCAGCGCGGCGCCAGCCACTGGTGCCAAAACCTGCCTTGCAGCAGGTGGGCCGGTCCCAGCAGGGTCACCGCCGGGCCATTGGCAAAGATCACCCGTCCGTCCTGGTCCAGTTGCACCATGGCTTCCTGCATCTGCCCCAGCATAAGGCGCAGCAGATCGTCCTCGTTGGCAGCCGAAAGGAAATGAAAGAGGTTCCACTCATCCCTGGCGGTGCTGTTGGCCGTTGCCCCCGTCTGGGGCATTAGAAAGGACATGGCTCTCTCCCTGTAGCGATGTAGCTGGCAAGTGCGACGTTGGTAATAGTAAAAACCTGGGGCTTATATCGCCTTCTGCTAACCTTCCTTTTTAACTGATTGATTTGTAATGTTTTTTCTGGAATCTTCCCCTTTCCTTCCGGCGTAAATGGCCTTGCCAAAGGCCCTGGCGTTCGCTTTTTTCTTGTGGCGGCAGGGATTTAGGTTAGGTCGTTGGCCTGTCGCTTTAGCCTGGGGGACGGCTGTGCCCGGCCCTTTGGCTTGAGTTGTGGCGTCCACCTAGGGCGGCCAGTGGTTTGGCATTGGCCGGTCATGCCGTCATAATGTGGCCGCGTCAGCTGTAGGGCGCCGGGTTCCCAAAAGGAGCCTTGAGTGAGTCAGGGAAGAACAAGTGTGAACACAGAACGTCTTATCGTCGGTATCGATTTGGGTACCACCAATAGCCTGGTCAGCGTATTTGGCAACCAAGGCGCCGAACTTATCCGCAATCGCCACGGCGACTACCTGACACCCTCTGTGGTGTCGCTCCTGGAAGACAACACCCTGGTGGTGGGCAAGGTCGCCAAGAACCGGCAAATCCTCTATCCCGAGCTGAGCCTGGCCGAATTCAAGCGCTACATGGGTAGCGACAAGACCTTCAGCCTCAACGGCACTGCTTTTA
Source organism: Gallaecimonas xiamenensis 3-C-1 (assembly GCF_000299915.1). Taxonomy (NCBI): domain Bacteria; kingdom Pseudomonadati; phylum Pseudomonadota; class Gammaproteobacteria; order Enterobacterales; family Gallaecimonadaceae; genus Gallaecimonas; species Gallaecimonas xiamenensis. Next base: position 119,060 of record NZ_AMRI01000012.1, on the reverse strand, counting down.
CCCCGGTGGAACTGTCGGCGCTGGTGCTGGGTTCCTTGAAGGCGGACGCCGAAGCTCACCTGGGCCAGCCGGTGGCCGAGGCCATCATCACGGTGCCGGCCTACTTCAACAACCGCCAGCGGGAAGCCACCCGCCAGGCCGCCGAACTGGCCGGCCTCAAGGTAGAAAGGCTGATCAACGAACCCAGCGCCGCCGCCCTGGCCTACGGCCTTAACGAGGCCCAGAACCTGGACAGCACCTATATAGTGCTGGACATGGGGGGCGGCACCCTGGACATCTCCCTTATCGAGGTGTTCGACGGTGTCTTTGAGATCCACGCCTGCGCCGGTGACAACTACCTGGGGGGCCTGGACTTTACCCAGGCGCTGCTGGACGACATCAAGGCCCACCCCGACTTTGCCGACCTGGACCAGAGCCTGGCTACCCTGGAACGGCTCACCCATTTTGCCGAGACCATCAAGCAGGCCCTGTCGGAGCAGGACTTTGTCAGCCAGAGCATCGACATTGCCGGCCGGGAACGAACCTACACCCTCAACAGCAAAGGCTTTGAAGCCCTGGTCACTCCCTTGTTGCAGCGGGTGAAAAAGCCCCTGTTGCAGGTGGTGCGAGACGCCGACATCGACGCCGACGATATCGACGGGGTGATCCTGGTGGGGGGCGCCACCCGCATGAAGGTACTGCACCGCCAGGTGGCGCGGCTCTTTGGCAACATTCCCCTGTCCAGCTACCAGCCGGACCAGGCCATTGCCATGGGCGCCGCCATCCAGGGCGCCCTCAAGGCCCGCAAGCAGGAAGTCAAAGACGTGGTGGTCACCGACGTCTGCCCCTACACCCTGGGGGTCAAATGCCGTAACGGCAATGGCGACCTGGTGTTTTCCCCCATCATCGAGCGCAACACCACCATACCGGTCAGCCGCACCCGCAGCTTCAGTGCCGCCTACCCTGGCCAGGAAGACGTGGTTATCGAGGTCTACCAGGGGGAGAGCATCCGCCCCCAAGACAACGTCTACATCGGCCAATACAGCCTGGCCCTGCCCAAGCACGACCAGCTCGAAGGGCTGCTGGTGACTTTCACCTACAACATCGACGGCGTGCTGGAGGTGGTCACCACCATCGAGTCCACCGGCATGCAGGCCAAGGCCTACTTCGAAAAGGATGGCCTGCTGGCCGACCAGGCCTCTATCGAAGCCAGCTTCGCCAAGTTGGCCGGCCTTAAAATCCTGCCTAGGGACAAGGAAGCGAACATTCACTTCTTGAGTGAGCTAGAGCGGCTCTTTGCCGAGTCCCTGGGGGACTTTCGCAGCCAGGTGGCCCAGTCCATCGACGCCTTCTCGGCCGCCCTTGGCAGCCACGACGAACAACAGATAGACCAGAGCCGGGCGGCTATCCGCCAGGCCCTTGGCCTCTAACCCGTTTATTTCATGACCCACGGAAAGGACGCCCCATGACCTGTTGGGAAATTCTGGGCATTGCGCCTACCCCCCTGAAAAAAGAGATCAAAAGGGCCTATTTTGCCCTCTTGAAAAAGACCAACCCCGAAGACGACCCGGCCGGCTTCCAGGTGATCAACCAGGCCTACCAGGACTGCCTGGCCGAGGCCAAACACGCCCAGCTTGGCGCCGCCGGTGACGCCCCGGCCGAAGAGCCCCTGGAAACCCAGCTGGACAACGCCCAGCAGCAACAGCGGCGCCAGTTGGAAGTGAGCGATATCGACTCCCTGGATGCCCTGGAACAGGTGATGCTGGCCCTGACCTTCGACCCGGCCGCCCGCTGGGAGCTGGGTTTTTGGCAAGATCTCATCAAGGCGCCGGTCTTTAACAACCTCAAGGCCAGGGACGCCCAGCTCAAGGCCCTGGAAGTACTGGCCAAGTTCCGGCAGATCCCCGCCGAGGTCTACCAGCTGTTCGATCAGGAATGCTTTGTTGCCGACAGTGAATTGGAGATCCAAAACCACCTGGGCGAAGAGCTGTTCTCCAGCCTGGAGACAGTGCGCTACCTGAGCCGGGTGGGGCTGAGTGAAAGCTACCTCAAGGACAGCGGCCTGGAAGGCCAGCAGCTCTACAACTACCTGTCCGGGCGTAACGCCATGGTGCTGCACAGCTTTACCGAGGCTATCGACCTTGACTGGCTCAACGACACCGCCCAGCAGCTGGGCCAGCTTTATGACCAGGACATGGAGCTGACCCTGCTGGTGTCGCGCATCAACCATTTCTCCGGCAACACCGAGGCTGCTCTCGCCGGCTTTGAAGCCGTGGTGGCCGCGCCGGAACGGGTCAGCCAGGCAGGCTGGCTGGAAGCGGTCAAAGTAGTGCTCGACGCCTACCTGGAGCAGCGGCGCTATTCGGCCATGCCGCCTTTGCTGGGGCCGGCCCTGGAGCAAAGCGGCAAGGACCCGGACCTCCTTAAACTCTATGCTCAGTACTACGCCGGCAAGGGCTATTACAGCCAGGCTCTGTCCTTTATCGATCAGGTGCTGGACCTTACCGCCGCCGACTACCAGGCCCGTATCTTCAAGTACAACTACAGCCATGCCCACTTCCAGCAACTGGAGCAGAGCAACAGCCAGTTCGAAGACCAGCTGGAACTGCTTTACGAGCTGCAGCAATACCAGCGCCTGATTGACCTTGCCGAGCAGCGGCAACTGACCGGCAACACCTATTACGCCCTGGCCCTTAACAAGCTGGAGCGCGCCGCTGACTGTGCAGCGGCCGTCCAGGCCATTGCCGAGGGCCACACCCAGGCCGGTGAAAACCAGGTAGAGCTCATCAAGGCCCTGGTGCTGAGCGAGGCCATCTGGGATGTGGATCCGAGGGTGGTCCACAAGCACTTCGCGCCTTATTTCCAGCCCTTGGCCGACATCTGCCCCGGCGATTTCGAGTTGTGCCTGGTGGCCTGCGTACTGCATCGCTACTTGCATTACCACGACGAGGTGATCACCCCAAGAGCCAAGGACCAATACCTGCAAACGGCCCTGGCCTGCGGCAAAGAGGGCCTGGAACTGAACCCTCACCACACCCTGCTCAACTTCAATATGGGCCTGGCAGCCTTCTACGTAGAGGATTACCCCTTGGTGATCAGCTGCTATGGCCGCTACCTGGACACCAACTATTACGCCTACTGGCCTACCCACCGCATGGCCTTGGCTTACCATGCCCTTTTCCAACTGGACGAGGCCAAGGAAACCTTTGAGCGGGCTTTCTCCATCGCCCACAACGATAGCCAGCGTGAAGAAAACCTGGCCAAGTTGCAGGCCATCGCCCTGCAGCAGGGGAACATGAAAGAACTCAATGCCCTGGCCAAGCGCCTGGCGGCTTTGAAGCAAGGAGCACAAGCATGACCGACCTCAACCTGGCCCGCCAATGGCTGATGTTGCTGGCCGAACCCATGGCCATCGGCAACAATGCCCCCACCATGGAAATGCCCCTGGGGGCCTGGGACGACCAAAAGAGTGTGGAAGGCTGGCGCCACGCCCTTAACCGGGACTGGGAGATCAACAGCCGCGACTCCCTGTATGAAACCCTCGACTGGCTGCGGGACAGGGGTCACCATGAAAGGTACATGGCGGTCTACCACAACCTGATGCACTTCTCGGAAGACGGCTTTCGCCAGCTCTACCCCGACGCCGCCGACCAGATAAGGGAAACCCTGGTCATGCGTAACCGCAACGCCTTGAAGTCGGTGGGTGTCAAAGCCTGGGATCTGGTACGGCTGGTGATGATAGTGCGCCAGGGTTGCTACACCGGCCTTATCAGCGAACAGGAAGGCTGGGACTACCTGTTTGAACTGGGCCCCCGCATTCAGGCCGAATTTACCGGCTGGCAGCAATATGCCCTGAGCTACGTCGTCGGCCGCCACCTGTGGCGCGACGCCCCGGTCAGCGAGTCCAACTGCAACAACCTGTTCAAGCCCCTGTTCCCGGTGCTGGCCAACCCCGACTCGGGTTGGAATACGGTGCGCTGGCACACGCCTTTGGTCTAGAACTGAGATACTAAATAAGATTAAAAAAAGCACTGGCTGCGCCAGTGCTCTTCTATCGTTTCATGCCGGTGTAGGCATGGTCGGGTCCCCTTGATTTATCACTTGAGGATCGGCGCTAAGCAGCAGGAGATTCTTAGCTTTGCACCCTGATGGAGCATTAGTGAAGCTAAATCCAAATTGGAATCCAACACTGTAATCCTCTGACGTGGAAGAATTTACATCGTAGGGGTTGGTCAATTTAATTTTTTGACCATCAGGAGATATTTTCGCTTCGGTAATGACATTGTTAAAGGGGTTGGAAAATGCCACGCCATCGAATTTAAATCCATAGTCGCGTTGAGTTCCATTTTCCTTAATGCAGTACTCAAGATAGCACGGACCGTCGACAGTTACTTGTTCACAGCTCTCTTTGTTATCTTCATAGAGGAACTTAAAACCGGTGACCTCATTTCCGGTAATGTGAACGTTAATGTGTTTTGTTGGCCAGCTGTTCGTCATTTGCTTTTTCTCCTTGGCATGGTGTAAAGCTCAGGTGGTATACCTATATTCTTTAATTTGGAAATTAGCTTGCTGTTTTCAAATAGCTTATTTTTGCAGTCTAAAGCTCTTGCATAAGAGGCGATCAGACTGGGCTCGTTATTATCCTTTGCGACTGGTTTGAGCAAATTAAAAGCCTTTTGACAATAATCAGCACGTAATGAGCGGCTACCAATTTGGTCGATTTTTGCGGCTTTTATAAGGTAACTAACGCCTAGTCCTTGAACTACTTCAAGCTTACCCGGCTCCTTTTTTAATAAAGATTCATACCTATCGATGGAATTCTCTGCATACATATTTTCAGGTGCTTCCGTTGAAGGCATCATCTCTTGTCTAATAGCCATAACTTTATCAAGTAGCGCTATTATTTCTTCTGCGCGTATAGAGCTTAACGTTCTAGCTTGATCTGAAACTAACTTAGTGAGCGCTTCCGGCTTTTCGTTCTCTCTTTCACATACAGTATATGAGCAGATCTGAAATTGGTTTATTTTAATGGATATTTTATTTGATACCCACGACTTATTATTTCCATCGAGCTCCAAGGCAAAGTTAGTTGCGTCCAATGCTTGATTGATTACATCATTTGCTTTTTTAAATGAACCTTTCCAGAAAAGTAGGTTCGCATGGCGTTGAAGAATTGCTGCCAAACGCTCTAGCATATAACCATTTTTCGAAAATGATTCTGGTTTAAATTCATTGCTATTTTTATTGTAAAGTCTTAATGCTTCGTCAGTATTACCTTCAGCACTGGCAGCACTGGCTAGCCAAGAGCGGGTATCAATGACATCCGCCATTCGTTGAATATCTTCCGGATCCTGCTCTAACGCCTGCTCCTTTAATTTCAAAGAACGCTCAAAATGGTTGCGGGCGCCGGCAAAGTCCTGCAACTTCATCTGCACTGACCCCAGGCTGTTCAGTGCGTAGGACAGCTCCATCTGGGCGGTGCCATCTTCCGGGGCCAGGTCATACATGGCCTGGCTGTAGTTAAGATATTGGCCAAACCAGTCGGCGGCCCCTGGCCAGTCGGCTTGGTCAAAGCGCATCTGTCCCAGCCAAAAGGCGTTGGCGCCCAGGGATTTTAAAAGCTCCAGGTTATCGGGCTGCTGTTCTAATAGCGGCAACAATTCTTTTTGGGCGGCCAGCAACGCGCTTTTGGCTTCGTCCCCTTTGCCCCTGGAATAAGCCACTTCCCCCATGGCCTCCAGGGTTTGGCCGTGCTGGAAACGGCCGTCAAAGCCCAGGCTGTCGTCCTGCATGGCTGCCGACGAGGTAAAGTAGGCCAGGGCTTGGCTACTGACCCCGTCTAAGAGATCCATCCGGCCTATGCCTCTGAGCTTGTCGGCAAAGTCCCCCACCATAAAGCCCAGTAGGTTTTCGGCGGCCAGGCGCTGGGCGGTGGCCCGTTTTTCGGCCTGGTTGCTTTTAAAACCAAAGCCGGCGGCGGCCAGGGTGAGGGCGCAGAGCAGGGCCAGGGTGCCGTTCCTGAGGCTTTGGCGCCGTTTGGCACGGCCCTTGGAGGCACCTAGATAGGTGCTGGCGTCGTCGTCCAGGGTAAATAGCGGGTTGGCCGCCAGGGCCTTGGCTTCTTGCAAAGGTTTACCCTGGGCCAGCAGGTAGGCCGGGCTTTTGCCTTCCCCCAGCCAACGCTGGGCCTGGTAGTGGAGCCGGGCTTTTAAGGCCAGGCTGTCCTTATGCTCGCCAATCCAGTTGACGGCCCGGGGCCAGCGGCGCAGCAGCGCCTCGTGGGCCACCGAGAAACAGGCCTCGCCGTGTTGCAGGTGCGACACAAACAGGCGTTTATCCACCATGGCCTGCACCAGGGCTTTTTCGTCTTCATTGCTTAAATCGGCCCAGCGGGCACTGCGGCTGGTAACGGACTCTTCGTTTTCCCGCAATGTCACCAGCATTGACAGCACCCGGGGCAGGGCTTGTTGCTGGGCCGGGCTGAGCTGGGCCATGGCCTCTTCGGCGGCCTTGCCGATAGCCCCTTCAATGCCCCCCAATTCTTGGTAGACCTCGACCAGCAGTTGCCCCTCTGGGCTTCGGCGCAGATACAGCTGTTCGAGCATGTATTGCAGCATGGGCAGGGCGTCGGGGTTGCTGGCGGCGTCACTGCACAAGAGTTCGTCCAGGGGCTGGGCGCTGTCGGGGTCGGTTTGCCAGTTAAGGCCGGCGGCCTGGGCCGGCAGGCGGATCATCTGCAACAGTTCAGCCCGGCTGGGGGGGGCCAGGTCAAAGTGGGCGCCGTTGCCCTTACCGGCCCTAAGGCTGTCAAAGGCCATCAGCTGGGGGTAGAAGTCGTTACGGCACGCCCCCAGCACCAGCACGGCGCCGCTTAGGGCCAGGGTTTCCAAGAGGGCAATAAACTGGTGGCGCTCGTCATGGCTAAAAAGCGGTGACGACAGGGCCACTTCCAGCCGGTCGATAAAGAGGCCAAAGCGGGGTAGGGCGTAGCCGTCCTTGGGCAGCTTGGCCTTAAGCAGAGCTAGCACCGCATCGGGGTCTTGTTGCAGGCGTTCTGCCAGGCTGTCGGCGCTGTCGTTGTCAAAGAGGGGGGCGTCGCCGAGCTCCCAGTCCAGCAGGGCGCAGGCGAGATCCAGCAGCAGGCGGCCCTGGCCAACGTCGGCCAGGTCCAAGGTGGTGTGGCTGAGCAGGCCTATGCCGTTATAGCCCTGGGGGGTACTGAGGTTGGGGATGATACCGGCGTTAATGAGCGACGATTTACCGCTGCCGCTGGGGCCCAGTACCAGGCAAAAGCCCCGGCCAAATCGCAGCTGCTGGTGCAGCCGTTCCAGCAATACCCGGATCTGCTGGCCCCGGCCAAAAAACACCTGGGCATAGTCGCTGCTGTAGGCCTGCAAGCCTGGGAAAGGCGAGCCTCCTTGCCAGTCGGCCTGGGTAACCTGTTTTTCACTGCCGCTGGGAAAGCGCACTTCGGCCAAGGCCCGGTAGCCGCGCTTACGGATGGTTTCGATGTAATGAGGTTGGCCGGCCTTGTCGCCCAAGGCGGCGCGCAGTTGGGTAATGGCTTTATGAAGGGGGTTGTCGCCGGTATCGGCGGCGGGCCAGCAGCGTTTTAACAGGTCTTCACTGCTGACCACTTCACCAGGCAGGCCGCACAGGTGCAGCAGCACGTCCATGGCCTTGGGTTCCACCTGCTTGACCTTATGGCCCTGGCGCAGGCTGTTGGCTTTGGGGTCAACCTGCCAGTCCCCGAAGAAAAAGCTGTCGCGCATCCTTGTGAGACACCTGTGTCACCATTCGCACACAGCCTACACCAGTTAACAATGCAATCCATCAGTTTTTACATTAGAAGCTACTGTTTTGCTTGGTTTTTTGCGCTAGATCAGGAAAAGGCCCCCACTTCGGCCATGGCCTCGGTCGCCAGGGGCCGCCACCAGGCTTGGCCGGGGTGGGGTTGGCGCAGGTCAAGGCGTTCACCCATGGCGGGGGTGCACAGCGGCACCTGGCGGTCTGTGGCCAGGGCCAGGATCTGCTCGAATGGGTCAAACCAGCTGTGCATGGCCAGGTCAAAGGTGCCGTTATGGATAGGCAGCAGCCACTGGCCTTGCAGGTCCAGGTGGGCTTGCAGGCTTTCTATAGGTTGCATATGCACCCCGGGCCAGTTTTGGTCATAGGCGCCGGTTTCCATCAGGGTCAGGTCAAAGGGCCCGAAGCGTTCGCCAATGGCTTTAAAGCCGTCGAAGTAACCGGAGTCGCCACTGAAGAAAATACGTTGCTCGGCGGCCATGATCACCCAGGAACACCAGAGCCTTCTGTTGCCGTCGGTCAGGCCCCGCCCGGAAAAGTGCTGGGTGGGGGTGGCCACAAAGCGAATGCCTTCCAGGTTGTGTTCCTGCCACCAGGCCAACTGGTGGATCTTGTCGGCGGGCAGGCCCCATTCCACCAGCAAGTCACCGACCCCTGTGGGGGTAAGGAAGTAGTCGGTCTTGCCAGCCAGGGCAATGACCGTCGCCTTGTCCAGGTGATCGTAATGATCGTGGGACAGGATCACCGCCTTGATGGGGGGCAGTTCCGCCAGGCTGATGGGGGGCTGGTGAAAGCGTTTGGGTCCCGCCCATTGCACCGGTGAAGCCCGCTCGGCAAAGACCGGGTCGGTCAGGTAAAAGTGGCCACCCAGTTTCATCAACACTGTGGAATGGCCCAGCCGCCAAAGGCTGTGGTCAGGGGCGCTGTCCAGGTGGGCGCCGGTCAATGCCTGTACTTCAAAGGGGGCGGCGGGCTGGGTGTGGGCAGGCTTGTTAAAGAAGAAATCCCAGAAGATCTTCACAGTCTTGCCAAAACCGGCCTTGGGCAGGGGCTGGCTGTTGCGGTATTGCTGGCCCTGGCGCGCCGGTTGGGCGGCGGTAGAAGATGAACTACGGCTCATTAGCGACTCCACAGTAAAATTACACTGCACAGTGTAGTTTTGTGTGTTGGGAAAGTAAACTACCTAGTGTAATCTTTGCCCAAAGCCTGCCCCGGAGCCCCCATGAGCAAGACCCGCCTGACCGATCTTAAACGTGACGCCATTATCCAGGCCGCCATTGGCGAGTTTCGTGAGCGGGGTTACGAGGCCACCAGCATGGACAAGGTGGCGGCCAGGGCCGAGGTGTCCAAGCGTACCGTCTACAACCATTTTGCCAGCAAGGAAGGGCTCTTTGCCGAGTGCCTGGACACTCTCTGGCAAAGCTGTGACCCAGGCCTGGACCAGGGCTACAAGGCCGACAGCCCCTTGCGGGACCAGTTGGCGGCCCTGCTGGCGGCCAAGGTAACCATGCTGCGTGACCCGTCCTTTTTGGACCTGGCCAAGGTGGCGGTGGCCGAAGCCATTCATTCCCCTGAGCGGGCCCAGGTGATAGTGCAGCGCATCGGCAAGCGGGAGCAGGGTTTGAACCACTGGCTGGCAGCGGCCCTGGCCGACGGCCGCCTCAAACCCCTGGACCCGGACATGGCTGCCCAGCAGCTGCACGGCCTGTTAAAGACCTTCGCCTTCTGGCCCCAGTTGACCATGGGCGCGCCTTTGCTGAGCGACGGCGAGGCCAAAGCGGTGATTGAGAGCGCCCTGGATATGTTCCTGGCCTGCTACCAGGCCTAAATCCTTGCCCCATTAGAACCGGTGTTTTACCATGCGGCCAATCACCCCAGGGTGACCCTTCTTTTTGTTCGAGGCCTGTATGTTGGAGATAGCAGTGATCTGATAACCCCTTGCCGCCGCGTTGCCGGCCGGTTGGTGGTTATCGATGCGCATTGAAACTCGGCGAGCACCTTTGCTTGCTGCCTTTGCACATGTGATTACTGTGAGAATTCAACGTGAACATTTCCAAGCCGGAACAGCGGACGCTGCACGTCCTTGCCAAAGGCGGCCGTATTCTTTTTCAGCGCGACACCTCAGGGCGGGTTACTGCCGTCGAATGCTACAGCCGTGAAGGGCTGTTGCTGCTCGACTGTACCTTGGCGGTTTTTCGCAAACTCAAGAACAAACGCCTGATCCAATCGCGAAGCGGCCAACCCTACAGGATTAACAAGGCCGGCCTATTGGCTGTCAGGCCCCAGTTGGACAACCGCTAAGCTCCCACCGGGGGCTTGGCCCCCGGCTGTCGACCCTGATAAGGATTTACCATGACTCAATTTGTTATCCGCCCTGAACGCCAAGGCGACATCCAGGCCATTGGCCAGGTCACCAAGGCGGCCTTTGCCCAGGCAGCCCATAGCAGCCATACCGAGCACTTTATTGTCGACGCTCTGCGGCGCGAAGGGGCCTTGGCATTGTCCCTGGTGGCCGAAGAGGCAGGGCAGGTGCTGGGCCACCTGGCCCTATCCCCTGTTACCTTGACGCCCCAAGAGGACGCCTGGTTGGGGCTGGGGCCCATCTCGGTATATAGGCGCGGCGCTGATGGCGGCAGCCATTGCCGAGGCCAAAAAAGCTGGTGCTAAAGGCATAGTGCTGCTGGGCGACCCGGCCTATTACGGCCGCTTTGGCTTTCGCCATTATCCCGGCCTTGTCTTGCCCGGCGTGCCGGCTCCTTACTTCCAGGCGCTGGTGTTGGCAGGGCAGGTGCCCAGCGCCCAAGTGTGCTACCACAGCGCCTTTGAGGCCCAGGCCTGAATGGAAAAAGCCCCGCTGAGCGGGGCTTTTTTATGGGCGCGCAGGCTCAATTGACCTGCTCGCGAAGCTCTTTGATGTCCCGTAGGGGCGGCGCCCCAAACAGCCGGGCGTATTCGCGGCTGAACTGGGAAGCGCTTTCATAGCCCACCCTAAACCCGGCGCTGCTCACATCCAACTCGTCGTTGAGCATCAGCTGCCGGGCCTCTTGCAGGCGCAGTTGCTTGAGGTATTGCAGCGGGCTCATGCCCGACACCGCCTTGAAGTGATGGCGAAAGCTGGAGGTGCTCATATGGGCCATGTCCGCCAGTGTTTCGATGCTGATGGCCTCGTTAAAGTGATTTTTCAACCAGCCCATGACCTGGGTGATATGGCGGCTGGACGAACCGCTGGCGTTTAAATGCATGTAGGTGGCCCCATGGGGGCTCAGCAGCAGCCGGGCGATGATCTCCTGCAGGGTTAAAGGCGCCACCAGCGGCAGCAGCTCCGGGGTGTCCAGCAAGGCCACCAGCCGGTCGACGGCTTCAAGCATGCCGCTGTCCAGGCGGCCCTGTGACAAGGCGCTGTAGCTCAACTCTTTTGGCGCCCTGGGTAGGGTCACCTGGGAAGCAACCTGCATCACCAGCCTTGGGTCCAGGCGCAGCATGATCGCCAGGTAAGGGTCGGCAGGGCTGGCCTGGGTTACCTTGGCCACCACTGGAATGTCCACCGACGCCAACAGCGACTGGCCAGGACTGTTGTCAAATACCAGGTCACCTATGCTGGTCTGCTTGTAGCCCGCGACAGTGATGGCCAGCCCCAACTCGTAAACGCAGGGCAGGGGCTCCGACACCTTGTCCCGCCTGTGTATGGAAAGGGCCGCTATCTCGGTTTGATAGTCTCCACTGTGGTTGGCCAGGCGTAGCAGTCTGCTGCGCAGGCTGGCCAGGGCGTCAGAGGTCTTGCTTTGGGCGCTGTCCATGGGTTGTCCTGCCAGGGGGAATACAGACAAGTCTATCTCCCGGCCGGCTAAAACTGCGATTTTTTTCGATTTCTTGTTGAAATAGGCAAGAATGTAGCGCTTTTGTGCAGGATGTTCACCAGCTCCTCGTTGATACTGAATTCGTGTTCAAACGGCTCAGCCCAGTCGGGGCTCCCAGACGGACCGCCCGGCGTTGAGCCGACGACTATCACCGAGGAGTGTTCAGCATGAAAAACATCCAAATTCCCAACCACAATGGCCAAGGCGTTACCCTGGCGGCCGTGATTAACTTCCCGGCCGGCTTTGATGAAAGCCGCCAGTACCCGGCGCTGGTGGTGGCTCACCCCGGTGGTGGCGTCAAAGAACAAACCGCCGGCCTCTATGCCCGCAAGCTGGCCGAGCACGGCCTGGTCACCATCGCTTTTGACGCCTCCTACCAGGGCGCCAGCACCGGCGAGCCCCGCCAGCTGGAAAACCCCTATATCCGCACCGAGGACATCAGCGCCGTTATCGACTACCTGACCACCCTGCCTTATGTGGATAACGCCCGTATCGGCGCCATGGGTATCTGCGCCGGCGGTGGCTATGCCGCCAATGCCGCCATCACCGACCGCCGCATCAAGGCCCTGGGTACCGTCAGCGCCGTCAACATCGGCCAGATGTTCCGTAACGGCTGGGAAAACACCGTGCCGGACGCCGACGCCCTGCCTTATGTGGTGCATGGCTCAGAAGCCCGCACCAGCGACGCCAACGCCAGCGAACTGGCTACCCTGCCGCTGGCGCCGATGCGCGAAGAAGATGCCCCCAACGAGGAGCTGCGTGAAGCCTGGGAGTACTACCACACCCCGCGCTGTGAACACCCCAACGCCCCGGGCTTTATGACTGCCCGCAGCCTCAACCAAATCATCACCTACGATGCCTACAACCTGGCCGAAGCCTTCCTGACCCAGCCGATGCAAATCGTCGCCGGCAGCGTTGCCGGCAGCAAATGGATGAGTGATGACCTGCTGGCCCGCGCCGCCAGTAGCGACAAAAACCTGCACGTGGTGGAAGGGGCCAACCACATGTCCCTGTACGACGTCCCCCAGTACGTGGACGAAGCGGTATCGGTGCTGGCGCCTTTCTTCCAAGAACGGCTCTAAGTTAAGGTTGTCAGTGCCAAGGTCCCCCAAGGGGGGCCATAAAAAAGGCCAGATTTGCATCTGGCCTTTTTGCGTCTTGGCGCCTTAGAGGACGGTAATGATGTCGTCCTGGGCCAGGCGGGCCTTGGGCAGGCCGTGGTTATAGTCTTCCCCATCCTTGTGGTAACCCATGGCCAGGGCCACCTCGCAGATGTGGCCGTCCAGTTCGTCTTTGAACAGCTCGGTCAGCATCTGGGCGTCCACCCCTTCCATGGGGGTAGAAGCAATACCCAGGCGGGCCAGGGTGTGCAGCAGGTTGCCAAGGGCTAGGTAGAGCTGGGACTTGGTCCAGCCGCCGTTGTAGCCGTTGGCGTCGGTATTGGCCTGGGCAAAGGCGTAGGCGCCCATAAAGGCGTCGTAGCGGTCGGCCGGCAGGTGGCCTGAGCTGACTTCGGCGTCCACCCGCTTGCTGAATTTTTCTTTGGTGAAATGGGGGTCATAGGCAAAGAGGATGGTGTGGGAGGCCTCTTTGGCATGGGGCTGGTTGAACTGATACTTGTTGGCGAAGCTGTCGTGGAAACGCTGCTTGGCGGCATCGCTTTCAATGACGATGAACTTCCAGGGCTGGGAGTTGATGGAAGAAGCCGAGAGGCGCAACGCTTCCTTGATGACATCCATATCGTCGGTACTGATGCGCTTGCTGGCATCGTACTTCTTGACGGTGTAACGGCTGTTCAGATCTTGGATGATGGGATGGGTCACGCTTTTCTCCAACGGGCATTCGCAGGTCACGGAGGGCAGCGGGTCAGGGGGTAATGGCCTGCCCTGTGCCGCCGTCTCCAGTCGGGCCGCTATTCTAAGCAATGCGCTGCGCTGATAAAGGTGCAAAAGGCAGAATAACTTTATCGTTTTTTTTGATAATCCCTCGGCCAAGGGCCTTTAACGGGGGTTATTCCGGTAGGGCGGTGAGCCAAAGCGCTCAATCAGGAAGTCGATAAAGACCGGCACCTTGTGGGGCATCAGCCCTGAGTTGGGCCTTACCGACCAGATGGCGGTGCGCTCCTGTACCGGGTAGTCGGTGAAGATAGCCACCAGCTCACCTCGCTCCGGATGCTGGTAACAACACCAAGTCGAACACAGGGCAATGCCTATGCCCGCCAGGCTGATGTTATGCAGGGCTGCTCTTTGAACCAAGAGCTTGAGGCGCTGGAGGTTCCTGGCGCCATTGTCAAAAGCAAATCCAGGGCCAGGCCTGGGTGCGCTAACGGACCTTTACTGAGACCCCATTAGCCATTCACGTTTTCTATCAGGCGCCCGGTGCGCCCTAAATCTAGCTGCCCCGGCGGGCGCTATCTTCACCTGAATAAACGCCAAGACGACCTGGCCCAAGGTTAGGCAATGCGGCTGATTTGCCGCTGGGGTGGCCATTGAGTAAACTTTGCGCCCCTTTGATGTGAGCGCGCCCCATGCTGGACCGTACCTTCTCCGTTGCCCCCATGCTGGATTGGACCGACCGCCACTACCGGGTCTTTGCCCGGCAGCTGAGCCGTCATGCCCTGCTGTATACCGAGATGGTGACCACCGGGGCCATTATCCATGGCAAGGGCGACTACCTGGCGTTCAGCGAAGCAGAGCACCCGGTGGCGTTGCAGCTGGGGGGCTCGAACCCGGCGGACTTGGCCCACTGCGCCAAGTTGGCCGAGGAGCGGGGCTATGATGAGGTGAACATCAACGTCGGTTGTCCCTCTGACCGGGTACAAAACGGCCGCTTCGGCGCCTGTTTGATGGCCGAACCGACCCTGGTGGCGGACTGCGTCAAAGCGATGAAGGACGCCGTCTCCATTCCGGTGACGGTAAAAAGCCGTATCGGCATCGACGATATGGACAGCTACCCCTTCTTGGTAGATTTCGTGTCCACTATCAGCGAAGCCGGCTGCGATACCTTTATCGTCCATGCCCGCAAGGCTTGGCTGAGTGGCCTTAGCCCCAAGGAAAACCGCGAGATCCCGCCGCTGGATTACCCCCGGGTCTACCAGCTGAAAAAGGACTTTCCGAACCTGCATATCGGCATCAACGGTGGCATCAAGACCCTAGATGAAATGCAAGGCCACCTGGCGCACGTGGACTCGGTGATGGTGGGGCGCGAAGCCTATCAAAACCCTTACCTGTTGGCCGAAGTGGATGCCGCTCTCTATGGCGTGGATAGCGCCATGGTCAGCCGCCGCGCCGTGGTGGAGGCCATGTTCCCCTATATCGAAGCGGAACTGGCCGCTGGTGCCCGCCTTAACCACATCAGCCGCCATATGCTGGGGCTCTTTAACGGCCAGACCGGTGGTCGCCGTTGGCGCCGTTACCTGTCGGAAAATGCCCACAAAACCGGCGCCGGTCTTGAAGTGATGGAGGCCGCCCTGGCCTTGACCGAACGCAGTCCTGAATGAGTGGTAAATTTCGCCAACAGCGTTGGCGTATTTAGTCACACCAGTCCCTAAATAAGGCCACCCTTACGGTGGTCTTATTTTTTATTATGTTAAAAATCAATAACTTAAAATAATAATCAAGGTTGGCACGGCCCTTGTAATACCCCTTGTGTATTCGATAACCCCAACAAGGAGTTGGCCATGAAAACCCTGAACATTGTTGTCCTGGCCGGTGTTGTTATGTTGTCTGCACCTGTTGCCGCCCAAGAAGATCTCACCACCACTGTTACCAACATGGTGGTTGAGCAAAGCAGTAAAGCCCTGGAAAGCATCCAGGAAAACCTGAGCAAGGAACTCAGCAAGAAATTGGAAGCGGCCATGTCCAATCTGGCTCTGCCGGAACTGGGCAGCACTGAGGAAGCGCCGGCCGAACAGGACGATCAGCAATGATCAGCATGTCGCTGCTGTTGCTTTACTGGCTGGTACCGCCGGCCGTGGTGTTGGCGGGCGGTACCTTGATCACCTTGATAGGAGGCGACCATGCGTGAACGCTGGTACCAAGACCGAAGCAACAAGCTGTTGTTCGGCGTCTGTGCGGGGCTGGCCCCGGTGATTGGCCTGGACAGGGCCTGGGTGAGGCTGGCGGCTTTGGTGGCCTTGCTGATCTCCCCGGTGACCACCGCCATTTTGTACGGTGTCGCCATCTGGTTGCTGCCTGTTAAACCGTATTTGGAGGGGCAATGGGAAAGAAAACCCTGATAATCCTGGCCCTGGTCGCCGCCTGGCTCTATTTCGCCTTCGGTGGCGACTGGCAGCACCATGTGATGGTGATGAGCGGCCACAACAGCTGGCAGGTGGATTCCAACCTGGGGGCAGTGGCCCTGGTAGGCGTATTGTTCCTGGTGGCTTTGGTGACCCTGGGGGGGACCCTGCTGGGAGTGGTTTTACTGCTCTTGCTGATATGCGGGAGCCTGTTTTTCGGGCTGGCTTTTGTATCCATCCCGTTGTGGCTCCCGCTCTTGGTGATCTGGCTGCTGGTCAGGCCCAGCCGCCGGGTCAACGCCGGGTAAAGAAGGCCTTGACGGCCGCCTTGCACTCGTCACCTTGCAACAGGCGCACGAACTCACGGGCCTCGTCGGCAATGGCCTTCTCCGCTTCCTTTTGATAGGGCGCGCGAATGAGGGCCTTGGTGGTAGCCAGGGCGTCGCTGGGCAGCTGTGCCAACTGTTTGGCCAGGGCCAGGCCGGTAGCGCAAACGTCCCCTTCAACCACCTGATTGATCAGCCCCTGGCTTAGGGCTTCTTCGGCGCTGTAGGCTTTGCCGGTCAACAACCATTCGTTGGCCTTGGCCTGGCCGATACGCTTGGCCAGCAGCAGGCTGGACCCGGCTTCGGCGCATAGCCCCAGGGCCACAAAAGGCAACTGGAAGCGGCTACCGGTTTGGGCGACCACCAGGTCGCAATGGAGCAGCACAGTGGTGCCGATGCCCACCGCCGGGCCGGCTACCGCCGCCAGCAGCGGCTTTTTGAAGCGCACCAGGGTGGTGAGGAAGCGCAGAATCGGGCTATCTTCTCCCAAGTCCTTGAGGCTCAAGAAGTCTTCCAGATCGTTACCGGCGCAGAATACCTGGTCGTTACCCTGCAGCAGCACCACTTTGACAGCCTGGTCAGACTCGGCTTGTCTTAGGGCTGCGGTAAGGCCGTCGTACATGGCTTGGGTCAGGGCGTTTTTCTTGTCGAAGCGCTCCAGACTGACCTTGAGCACGCCCCCTTCCAGGGCGGTTTTGACGAAATCGGTCATCGGGATTTCCTATATCTGTTTTGGCATGAGTACGTTAGACTGGTACAACCAGTAAAACAAGGAGGTCGGGTGAAATACAGCATCGGATTCTTGCTACTGGCGAGCCTCGGCTTGGCCGCCGAGCCCCTGGCAGTGGACGGTCCCTGGGTGCGGCTGATGCCGCCAGGGGTTAACATGACCGCCGCCTATATGACCCTGCGTAACCAAGGGGACAGCCCCCTGACTATCGAAGCGGTACGCAGCCCCGAGGCCAGCTCCGTGATGCTGCACGGCTATCGCCAGGACGGGGACAAGGTGCGCATGACCCACCTGGACAGCCTAACCCTGGCACCGCACCAGACCCAGGTATTGGAACCCGGTGCCCTGCACCTGATGGTGATGGGCTTGAGTGCCCCCTTGGCGGTGGATAAACCGCTGACGCTGACATTGTATTTTTCAGACGGGCGGACCCAGGATATCCTGGCCCGACCCCGCTCTTCTCAATAAAGGAGTCGTTATGGTGAGAGGAAAAGTCGTCACATGGAGCTTTGTGGGCCTGGTTGCCGCCGGTTACCTGTTGGGCCTTTACTGGTCCAGTGAACCGGACCGCTTTGACGTCAAGGCCCAGGCCCAGGCGGCCATAGCGGCAGACAACCTGCCCGGCGATGTGACCGGCACCACCATGACCAGCACCGTCATCCACATTGCCGACACCCTGCTGGACAAGCCCGGTGGCTTCCTGTCCAACGATGTGGCGCCCCCTTCGGTGTTCCTGGACAACATGCCGGCCTGGGAATTTGGCAACCTCGAATTGCTGCGCGACACCACCTTGGTGATGCGTAACGAGTTGTCCCGTTCCCAGTCCCAGTCCAGCGAAGACCGGGATCTCAAGGAAGCCCAGCCGCTTTTTAACGTGGACCGCCGCTCCTGGGTGATGCCCCGTGCCGAGAGCGAGTACCAGCGCGGTATCAACCACCTCAAGGCTTACCGGGCCCGCCTCAGCAAGACCGGGCCGGACAAGGCTGAATTCTATGCCCGCGCCGACAACCTGCGTGAACTGCTGCGCCTGGTGGAAAAACGCCTGGGCAGCTATAGCCAACGCCTGGCGGCCTCCGTCGGCCAAGAAAGCCTGGACCTGCCGGAAGACGGCCAGATCCATGACAAGGTCTCCACCTCCTGGTGGAAGCTGGACGATGTCTTCTACGAAGCCCGTGGTTACAGCTGGGGCCTGCTTCATGTGCTCAAGGCTGCCGAGGTGGACTTTGAGCCTATCCTCAAGAACAAGCACGCCATGGTGAGCCTGCGCCAGATCATCCGCGAGCTGGAGTCGACCCAGCAAACGGTGTGGAGCCCGATGATCCTCAACGGTTCCGGCTTTGGCTTCTTGGCCAACCACTCCCTGGTGATGGCCAACTACGTCAGCCGGGCTAACGCCGCTGTCACCGACCTCCAGGAATTGCTGGACAAAGGTTGACCACCAAGCCGCCTCCGGGCGGCTTTTTTGCAACATTTATCCTTTATCCTGATGCCTGGGCTAAAAAAGCCGCATCCGGATGTCGCCAAGCTGTATGGAGTGTCCGGCGCCCTTGCCCCTGGCGGACGGCTAAGGCTACTCTCTTCACAGCTGATTTCCATGGAGTTAAAGGACATGAAAAAAACTGTTGCTGCCGCTGCCCTGCTAAGTGCTTTTGCCCTGCCGGCCAGCGCCGATGCCCTGGGCATTTATGC
Source organism: Gallaecimonas xiamenensis 3-C-1 (assembly GCF_000299915.1). Lineage (NCBI taxonomy): Bacteria > Pseudomonadati > Pseudomonadota > Gammaproteobacteria > Enterobacterales > Gallaecimonadaceae > Gallaecimonas > Gallaecimonas xiamenensis. The sequence continues at coordinate 100,433 of NZ_AMRI01000012.1, read as the reverse complement.
CGGTGTGGGCCAGTGGAAAAACGACTTCTCCGGTGATCTGCTGTCAGAGCAGGTCCAGGTGGACGACGAACTGGGCCTGGACAGTGCCGATTTGACCCAGTGGTACGTCAATTTTGAACACCCCATACCGCTGTTGCCCAACCTGCGCTTGGCCTACAGCGATATCTCCGAGAGCGGCAAAGGCCAGCTCAATGAAAACGTCGAATTCGACAACACCACCTTCATCGCCGGTACCGAGGTTAAAAGCGACCTGCAGATCGAGATGACCGATGTCACCTTTTACTACGAGCTGTGGGATATCGGTGGCGATCTGGACCTGGGTATCACCGCCCGCCACCTGGACGGCCATGTTGAGCTGGCCAACGATCTCACCGGCAGCGGCCGTGAGAGCGTCGACGAGTGGGTACCCATGCTGTACCTGAACGGCCGTTTCGACCTGCCCCTGACCGGCCTCTATGTGGGTGCCCAGGGTAACGGTGTCACCTACAGCGGCAACCGCCTTATCGATTACAGCGCCTTTGTGGGCTACGACTTCGACATCATAGGCCCGGTGGATGTGGGCGTGCAGCTGGGCTATCGCTCCATGGAGCTCAAGCTGGACGACATCGGTGACTTCGACGCCGACCTGAAACTCGATGGCGTTTTCGCCAACCTCAGCCTGCACTTCTAAAGCGCTGTGCTGATAAAAACCCGCTTCGGCGGGTTTTTTTATGGGTACAAAAAAGCCCCGCGTTGCGGGGCTTGGCTCAGAGCTGGCGGGCCGTCCACAGGGCCAGGCCCACAAAAACAGCCAGCTTCTCATCGCTGAAATAGTCCGGGCTGAAGGCTTCGGCGTCGAGGATGCCGATGGTGTTGCCCGCTTCGTCGTACAGCGGAATACACAGCTCCGCCTGCACCTTGGGGTCGCAGGTGTAGTATTCGCCGCCGTCCTTGAGGTAGGCCGCCACGTCCTGGATCAAACGGCCACGGCCGCTCAGGCCCACGGTGGCATTGTTGGAGATGGTGGCAAACTCGGCGGTCAGGGGGAACTCGGGGCGGGACGGGGCGCCACAGTAGGCGTACTTGACCAGCACCTTGTCACCAATGGGGTTGACCTTGGCCGGATAGAGGCCCAGCCAGTCCACCTGGGTTTGTGCCGTGACATGCTCCACGGCGGCATTGAGGCGGGCCAGCAGGGCATCGTTGTCGGCGTTCTGGCCGCCCATGATGGGGCGAAGGTCATAAGGCTCTTCGGCCAGTTGCCCGAACAGGGAACAGGCACCGCCTTCACCCAGCTCCGGCACCTGGTAAAGGTAGTGGGCCAGGGGCCCCGCAGGGGCCAGGGGCGCCAGTTGGTCCAGGGTGGTGACCTGGGCGTCGGCTATGGCAAGTCCTTGAGAAGAAAGGGCAATGCCGGACAGCTCGGCATAACGGGCGGCGTTCACGGCGCACTCCTGATGGCATGGGCTAAAGTGGCTGCATTCTACTTTGGGCCAAGGGCGCCTCACAACCGCGCTGCTTATTCCGTTATGGCATACAAAAGCCTTTTTTAATCTTTCTGTTTGGACGTCCAGCCACCTAAGATGGCGCCATTATTGTCCATACCTACGCGCCCATGACCCAAGTATTGAATCAACTGACCCAGGCGGTCAGGGAACAACTCTCGCAGTTGTCCAGCGACGACCTGCGCTGGCTGAGCGGTTACCTGGCTGGCCTTGCCGACGGCAAGGCCCAAGGTGGCCAAGCCCCTGTTTTGGCGGCCCCCGCTGCGGCCAGCCGCCCCTTGCTGGTGCTCTATGGCTCCCAGACCGGCAATGCCGAAGGCGTTGCCAAGACCTTTGCCGAAGCGGCCAAGGCTGCCGGCCTCAGCGTCACCCTGGCCTCCATGGCCGGTTTCAAGGCCAAAAAGCTCAGTGAGGCCCAAGACATCGCCCTGGTGGTATCCACCCACGGTGACGGCGAGGCGCCGGACGATGCCATTGCCCTGCACGAACTGCTGGGTTCCAAGCGGGCCCCGGACTTGAGCCAAACCCGCTTCTCGGTCATGGCCCTGGGGGACAGCTCCTACCCGCTGTTTTGCCAGACCGGCAAAGACTTTGACGAGCGCCTGGCCGCCGCCGGCGGCGAGCGCTTGCTGGCCATCAAGGAAGCCGACGTGGACTTCCAGGCCAATGTCCAGGCCTGGCAAGACGAGCTGCTGTCGGCCCTGGCCGCTGCCGTGCCCCAGGTGCAAAGCGCCGCCGAGGTCAGCAGCACTGCCGTTGCCCAGCCCACCCGCGCCAACCCGCTGAGCGCCGAAGTGCTGGCGGTACAGCCCCTGACCATAGACGCCGGCCACGAGGTGTTCCACCTGGAGCTGGACGTACCCAGCCTCAGCTACCAGCCCGGTGACGCCCTGGGTATTGTGGTGCAGCAAAGCGACGCGCTGGTGCAGGCGGTGCTGGACGCCACCCGCCTCAACGCCGACGAAATCGTCAGCCTCGACGGTAAGCAGCTGCGCCTGTTCGATGCCCTTAAAGGCAAAGAACTGACAGTGCTGCACCCCAAGACGGTCGCGCAGCTGCAACTGTCCGAAGGGGAGGGCCAGCTGCCCGAGCGTATCCGCACCCGCAGTGAGTCTTTGACTGCCCAGCAGCTGGTGGACGCCCTCAAGCCCCTGGCGCCGCGCCTTTACTCCATCGCCTCTTCCCCCAACGAAGCCGAGGGCGAAGTGCACCTGACCGTGGCCCTGGTGGCCTTCGAAGCCGAAGGCAACGCCCGCTTCGGGGTGGCCTCCGGCCTGGTTTCCCGCCTGCAAGCCGGTGACCAGGTGCAGGTTTATGTGCAGCCCAACAACCGTTTCCGCCTGCCGGACGCCGACAAGCCGATGATCATGATTGGCCCAGGCACCGGGGTGGCGCCGTTCCGCGCCTTTATGCAGGAACGGGAAGCCACCGAAGCAGTTGGCCGCAACTGGCTGTTCTTTGGCAGCCGCAACCTGCGTAACGACTTTTTGTACCAAACCGAATGGCAGCGCTGGCTCAATGAAGGGCTGCTGAGCAAGCTGAGCCTGGCTTTCAGCCGCGACCAGCAAGACAAAATCTACGTCCAGCACCGCCTGCAAGAGCAGGGGGCCGATGTCTGGCAATGGCTGAACGACGGCGCCTACCTCTATGTCTGCGGCGACGCCGAACGCATGGCCAAAGACGTGCACCAGGCCCTGGCCGGCATCATCGAAAGCCACGGCAACACCGACGGCGAAACCTATTTGAACGACCTGCGCGCCCAGGGCCGCTACCTGAGGGATGTTTACTGATGGCCTCTCCCAACGAACGCATCAAGATCCAAAGCCGCCACCTGCGTGGCACCCTGGAAGACAGCCTCCACGACGGCCATACCGGTGCCCTGCGTGAGGACGATACCCAGCTGTCCAAGTTCCACGGTTTCTACCAGCAGGACGACAGGGACATCCGCAGCGAGCGTGCCAAGCGCAAGCTCGAGCCCCTGTACAGCTTTATGCTGCGGGCCCGGGTACCGGGCGGCGTGGTAACCCCAGAGCAGTGGCTGGTGATCGACCAGCTGGGCCGTGAGCTTTCCGGCGGCAGCGTGCGCCTGACTACCCGCCAGACCTTCCAGTACCACGGTATCCTCAAGGAAAGCCTCAAGCCCCTTATCCAGGGCCTGCACAGCGCCTTGCTGGACTCCATCGCCGCCTGTGGCGACGTCAACCGTAACGTGCTTTGCAACACCAACCCGGTGGATTCGAGCCTGCACCAGGAGGTGTACCGCCAGACCGTGGCCCTGTCCGAGCACCTGCTGCCCAACACCCGTGCCTACCATGAAATCTGGCTGGACGAGGAAAAGGTGGCCGACTCCGCCGAGCCCATCTACGGCGATACCTACCTGCCCCGCAAGTTCAAGGCTGCGGTAGCCATCCCGCCCCATAACGATGTGGACGTCTACGCCAACGACCTGGGCTTTGTGGCCATCGCCGAAAACGGCAAGCTGCGCGGCTACAACGTGCTGGTGGGCGGCGGCATGGGCACTACCCATGGCGACACCGCCACTTACCCGCGGGTAGCCAGCTGCCTGGGCTTTATCAGCCCAGAACAGATGAATGCGGTAGCCGAAGCGGTGCTCACCACCCAGCGTGACCACGGCAACCGTGAGCAGCGTAAGAACGCCCGCCTCAAGTACACCGTCGATCGCCTGGGTGTGGACGCCTTTCGCGCCGAAGTGGCAAAGCGCAGCGGCGTCACCTTCCTGCCGGAAGTGCCGGTGCTCTTTACCCAGCAGGGCGACCGCTTCGGCTGGGTTGAGGGTGTGGATGGCCGCGACCACCTGACCCTGTTCGTGCCCGAAGGCCGCCTTATCGACAAGCCCGGCCAAGGCTGGCTGACCGGCCTGCGCGCCATTGCCCAGGTGCACCAGGGCGATTTTCGCATGACCGCCAACCAGAACCTGATCATTGCCGGTGTGCCCAAGGCCGAGAAGGCCAAGATCGACGCCCTGGTCGCCGAACATGGCCTGAACCTGGCCACCACCCGCCTGCGGGAAAACGCCATGGCTTGTGTGGCTCTGCCCACCTGTGGCCTGGCCATGGCCGAAGCCGAGCGTTACCTCGAGGACTTCGTCGCCAAGGTGCAAGATCTGCTGGACGAAGTGGAACTGGGCGACCAGGACATCGTCACCCGTATCACCGGCTGCCCCAACGGTTGTGCCCGTCCCTTCCTGGCCGAAATCGGCCTGGTGGGCAAGGCCCCCGGCCGCTACAACCTGTTCCTGGGCGCCGACGGCCGTGGCCTGCGGGTCAACAAGCTGTATCGCGAGAACCTCACCGAGACCGAGATCCTCGCCGAACTCAAACCGGTACTGAGCCGCTATCGCGCCGAGCGCAACGCCGACGAACGCTTCGGCGACTTCGTGGTGCGCATTGGCGTGGTCAAGGAGGTCAAAGATGCCCAAGTCGATTTTCACGCCTGAAGACCAGCAATTGCTGGAGGGCCTGGACGCCCCGGCGCGGGTGCGCTGGGCCCTGGATAAGCTGCCCGGTGACTTTGCCCTGAGCTCCAGCTTCGGTATCCAGGCGGCGGTGATGCTGCACCTGGTCAGCCGCGAGGCGCCCGGTATTCCGGTGATCTTTGTCGACACCGGCTACCACTTCCCGGAGACCTACGGCTTTGTGGACCAGCTCACCGCCAAGCTGGGGCTGAACCTCAAGGTGTACAGCCCCAAAACCAGCGCCGCCTGGCAGGAAGCCCGCCATGGCAAGCGTTGGGAGCAGGGGGTGGACGGCATCAAGGCCTACAACCAGGACAACAAGGTCGAGCCCATGCAGCGCGCCCTTGACGAGCTTGGGGTGCAGAGCTGGTTTGCCGGCCTGCGCCGGGACCAGTCCAGCACCCGCCAAGGGCGCGGTGTGCTGGAAAGCCAGAACGGCCGTACCAAGGTCTACCCCATTATCGACTGGAACAACCGCGACGTGTTCCGCTACCTCAGCGAACACGGCCTGCCGTACCACCCCTTGTGGGACAAGGGCTATGTGTCGGTGGGGGACTGGCACTCCACCGTGCCCCTGTCCGAACAGATGACCGAGGAACAGACCCGCTTTGGCGGCCTGGTCCGTGAATGTGGCCTGCACGAGTAAGTTGTTGATGCACGATTTTCCGTTGTTTCTGGATTTGCATGGCAAGGATGTGCTGGTGGTGGGGGGCGGCCAAGTGGCCTGGCGCAAGGTCCAGGCGCTGCATAAGGCCGGCGCCAAGGTGCGCCTGGTGGCCAAGCGCCTGTGCGCCGAAATTGCCGCCAGCCCCATCGACCATGTGGCCGAACAGTTCGAGCCCAAGTGGCTGGACGGGGTCTGGCTGGCCATTGCCGCCACCGACGACGAACTGGTGAACGAGGCGGTGGCCAAGGCCGCCAACGAACGCCGGATCTGGAGCAACGTGGTGGACCAGCGCGCGCTGTGCAGTGCCATAGTGCCGGCAGTAGTGGAGCGCAAGCCGGTCACCATCGCCATTTCCAGCGACGGCCAGGCGCCGGTGCTGGCCAGGCGCCTTCGGGAAAAACTGGAAGCCGAAGTACCCCAGTGGACCGGTGCCCTGGCGGCGCTGATGGGCCGTTTTCGCGACAAGGTGGCCAGTCGCCTGGCCAGCTTCAGCGACCGGCGCCGCTTCTGGGAAGCGTTGCTGGACGGTGACACCGGCCAGCAGCTGGCCAAGGGTGACATTGCGGCCGCCGAAGCCGAATTGGAAGCCTTGCTGGCCGGTGAAAACCGCCGCTCAGGCTGGCTGAAATTGGTGGGCGCCGGCCCCGGAGACCCGGATCTGTTGACCCTCAAGGCCCTGCAAGCCATCCAGGCGGCGGACGTTATCGTCTATGACCGGCTGGTCTCCGCTGCGGTCATGAACCTTGCCCGCCGCGACGCCCACTTTATTTCGGTGGGCAAGGAAAAGGGCCTGCATTCGGTGCCCCAGCAGGAGATTGAAGCGATCCTGGTGCGCGAAGCCAGCACCGGCAAAAGGGTAGTGCGCCTCAAAGGCGGCGATCCTTTCGTGTTTGGCCGTGGCGGCGAAGAAGTGCTGGCGGCCCGCGCCGCCGGCATAGCGGTGGAAGTGGTGCCCGGCATCACCGCCGCCGCTGCTTGCAGCGCCCGCACCCAGGTGCCTTTGACCCACAGGGGCCTGGCCAACCAGATGACCCTGGTTACCGGCCATTGCCAGCCCGGCGGCGAAGACGCCAACTGGCGCGCCCTGGCCCAGCCCAAGAGCACCCTGGCCATTTACATGGGCCTGACCCAGAGCAGCCATATTGCCGACGAGCTGATCGCCGGTGGCCTGGCCGCCGCCACCCCGGTACTGGTGGTGGAGAACGGCACCAGGCCCGAAGAGCGCCGTTTTCGAACCGACCTTGGCCAACTGGCCGACACCATTGCCCGGGAGCAGGTGCAATCACCCGCGCTCCTTATCGTGGGCGACACCGTGACCCTATATCAGGAGGACAAATGAGCCTGAGTCCCCATCTGGCGGCCCTGGAGGCCGAGTCCCTGCACATCATCCGTGAAGCGGCAGCCGAGTTTGAGCGGCCGCTGATGCTCTATTCCATCGGCAAGGATTCGAGCGTGCTGCTGCACCTTATCCGCAAGGCCTTCCTGCCGGCCCTGGTGCCCTTCCCGGTGCTGCACATCGACACCGGCTGGAAATTCCAGGCCATGTACGCCTTCCGTGACGCCCAGGCCAAGAAGTTCGGCCTGGATCTGAAAGTGGTGCAAAACCCCGAGAAGCTGAACCCCTTCGACCACGGCAGCCGCTACACCGACGTGATGAAGACCGAAGCCCTCAAGGCCGAGCTGGCCCGTGGCAAGTACGACTGCGCCTTCGGCGGTGCCCGCCGTGACGAAGAGGCCTCCCGCGCCAAGGAGCGGGTGTTCTCCCACCGCGACGCCTTCCAGCGCTGGGAGCCGCGCCGCCAGCGCCCGGAGCTGTGGACCCACGTCAACAGCGACCTGGCCAAGGACGAGAGCATGCGGGTTTTCCCGCTGTCCAACTGGACCGAGCGGGACATCTGGGCCTACATCCGCGCCGAAGAAATCGAACTGGTACCGCTGTACTTTGCCGCCGAGCGCCCCGTGGTGGAGCGTGACGGCCAGCTGTTCATGGTGGACGACGAGCGTTTCCGCCTCGAGCCCGGCGAAGTGCCGCAGCTGAAAAAGGTACGTTTCCGTACCCTCGGCTGCTACCCCCTGACCGCCGCCATCGAGTCCGACGCCCAGACCCTTGACGAGGTACTGGACGAGCTGGGCCAGCTGGGCGCCAGCGAGCGCTCCGGCCGCATGATCGACAAAGACTCCACCGCCGCCATGGAACGTAAGAAACGCCAGGGGTACTTCTGATGCAAGACACACTGAAACTGCTGACCTGCGGCTCGGTGGACGACGGCAAGTCCACCCTGATTGGCCGCTTCCTGTTCGAGACCGGCCAGCTCTATGCCGACCAGCTCAAGGCCCTTGGCGACCCCCTTGAGAACGGCGAACTGCCCTTTGCCAACCTGCTGGACGGCCTGGAAGCCGAGCGCAGCCAGGGCATCACCATAGACGTGGCCTGGCGCTTTGCCGAAGCGGGCAGCCGCCATCTCATCATTGCCGACACCCCCGGACATGAGCAGTACACCCGCAACATGGTGACCGGCGCCTCCCATTGCGACCTGGCCATCATCCTGGTGGACGCCCGTAAAGGCATTATCCGCCAGACCCGCCGCCACAGCTTCCTGTGCCACCTGCTGGGCATCCGCCAGTTCGTGGTGGCGGTGAACAAGATGGACGCCGTCGACTACGACGAGGCCACCTTCAAGGCCATCGAAGCCGACTATTACCAGCTGGCCGAGCGTATGCCCGGCGCCAATATCAAGGTGCTGCCGGTGTCTGCCCTCAAAGGCGAGAACCTGGCCAAGCTGTCCGGCAAAATGCCCTGGTACCATGGCCCGACCCTGCTTGGCGCCCTGGAAGATGCCAGTGTCAGCCGCCCTCAGCTCAAGGGCGTGCGCCTGCCGGTGCAGACCATACTGCGCCCCAACCAGGATTTTCGCGGCTTTGCCGGCACCCTCTTTGCCGGCACCCTGCAGGCCGGCGACACCGTCTACCACTGGCCGTCCGGCAACCATGCCCTGGTGCAAAGCGTGTGGCGCTCCGGTGAAGAAACCGAGGTGGTCGGGGCCGGTGACGCCGTGGCGGTGCAGCTGGACCGGGAAATCGACATCAGCCGTGGCGACTGGCTGAGCAATGGCCCGGTCACGGCAGCCCGCACCTGGAAAGGCTGGCTGGTATGGCTGGACGACCAGGGCCATCAACCCGGCAAGCGCTATCGTATCAAGGCGCCCAGCCGCTGGACCTGGGGCAAGGTCATCAACGTCAGCGGCCAGCTCAACGTGGACAACTGGACCATCAGCGACGACGCCGAGCTGAGCGCCAACGCCATCGGCCAGGTGACCTTGCAGCTGGAAGAAAGCCAGGCCCTGGACATCTACCAGCAAAGCCGCCACACCGGCAGCCTGCTGCTGGTGGACCCGGATACCCAGCAGACCGTGGCGGCCTTTATGGCCGAAGAAGCGGTGGCCGACAGCAACAGCCAGCGCCCGGCCATCAGCCAGGCCGAGAAAGAGCTTAACGCCTACATTCGCCGCCACTACCCCCATTGGCAGGCCATCGACGTGAGCGACTGGTCATGAGCAGCAACCTGACCTGGCACCAGCACACGGTGGACGCTGCCAGCCGCGCCGAGGCCCTGGGGCAAAAGCCCCTGGTGCTGTGGTTTACCGGCCTGTCCGGGGCCGGTAAATCGACCCTGGCCAACGGTGTGGAACAGGCCCTGGCCCAGCGGGGCAAACATGCCTTCTTGCTGGACGGCGACAACGTCCGCCACGGCCTTTGCAGCGATCTGGGGTTTAGCGACAGCGATCGCACCGAGAACCTGCGCCGGGTAGGGGAAGTGGCCAAGCTGATGGTGGACGCCGGCCTGATAGTGCTGGCGGCCTTTGTCTCGCCCTTTGCCGCCGATCGCCAGCTCATTCGTGAGCGCCTGCCCCAGGGAGTCTTCGTGGAGATCTACGTGGAGGCGGACTTGGCCACCTGCGAGTCCCGGGACCCCAAAGGTCTTTACGCCAAGGCGCGGCGGGGCGAGATAGCCCAGATGACCGGGCTGGACTCACCCTTCGAAGTGCCGCAAAGTGCCGACCTGGTGGTCAACACCCAGCAGCTGTCGCCGGAGCAGGCGGTGGCCAAGGTATTGGCCTGGCTGGACGACAAGGTGGAGTGGCATGCAGGCATTGATTGAGGCGGTCAAGGCGGCGGGGCTTAAGGCTCTGTCCTTCCAGGGTAAGGTAGCGGCCGAGGACAAGTCCGACGGCTCGCCGGTGACCCTGGCCGACAAGGCGGCCCATGACATTCTGATGGTGGCCCTTGGCGACACCGGCTACCCGGTGTTGTCGGAAGAAGGGTCCCATACCCCCTGGGCAGAGCGGCAGCATTGGCAAAAATTCTGGCTGGTAGACCCGCTGGACGGCACCAAGGAGTTTTTGGCCGGGCGCCCGGACTTTACCGTCAACGTCGCCCTTATCGAGGCCGGCCAGCCGGTATTGGGGCTGGTCTACGTACCGGCCACCGACCATCTCTATGTGGGTGAAAAAGGCAAGGGGGCGTACCTGGAAGTGGCCGGGCAGCGCCGGGCCATTGCGGTCAAGGCTGCAACCCAGCCGCCGGTGGTGCTTGCGTCCCGCTCACACCCGGCGCCGGAACTGGCCGGTTGGCTGGAAAGGCTGGGCCAGTACCAGTTGGCCAATCGCGGTTCCAGCCTAAAATTTTGCGCCATCGCCGAGGGCAGCGCCCAGCTCTACCCCCGCTTTAATCCCACCATGATGTGGGACACGGCGGCGGGCCAGGCGGTGCTGGAGGCGGCCGGCGGCCAGGTGCTGACCCTGGCCGGCCAGCCCATGAGCTACCACCGAGAGGCCCTGCGTAACGGCGGCTTTATTGCCAGCTCAGGGTCAGTTCCCCTTCCGCCAAGCGCTTAAGCTCGGTTTCAAACTTGCTGTCCGGCTCGGTGGCCACCAGCCGGGCCAGCTCGTCACCAATCACGCTGAATCGGTAGTAGGTCAGGTGCACCCGCCGCCGGTTACCCAGCAGCTGGCCGCGATGGCCGCCCATGCTGAACTGCAAGGGGATTTGGCGCAGGTCGGCACTGACCAGCTCCGAACTTTGCAGCAAACCCAGCTCCATCAAGGTGGCCAGGGCAGAGTAGGGCAGGCCGAACTGGCCCATGGGCAGCAGCCGGGTATGGCCGCCCCCCAGGGCGTGGCGTTTGTATAGCCCTATTACCAACCGGTATTCCTGGCCCACGGTCAGGGCCATGTTGACCACCTTGGCAAAGAGCTGGGTCTCTTTGAGGGAGAGCTTTTCCAGCACCTCCAATGTGCGCCGGGAAAAGCTGCCGGGCTGTTCCAGCTCGCGCAGCAGTATGGTGGCCCACAACCCCTGCATGCGGGGGTTGCCGGTGTTCTCCGACAGGCGGCTGAAATGGTAGAACCAATCCCCGTCCAACTCGTCCACCACCAGGTCGGCATTGGCCTGGAGCAGGGCCTTGTGCAGTATGGCTTCGAGGTTGCGCTGGCGGGGGGGGGGGCGGCACCCGCCCAGCGCCGCCCGGCGCCTGGCCCTGTCCAGGGGGTCACCCTTGGCGTCGCTGTACAGCGAGCCTTCCAGCCCTTGCTGCTGGGCCAGTTGCCGGAGCCTGTCCTGGGTGCTGTAACCCATCCTTTCCACTGGGGCTGTCTTTTCCATGGTCGCCGCTGCATTAAAAGCACTGTTGCCAGCCTATCCTAATTCTCCCTGACTGTCGCTGGCCGACCATACTAGGTAGGGGAGGTTGTATGGCCATCAAAGCGTGGGTTTGGACAGTGCTGCTGTTGTGGGCCTGGCCGCTGCAAGCCGACTGGCTGAGCGACCAGCGCCAAGCACTGCAAAAAGCGGCCGTGCAGATGGAGCTGTTAGCCGACATGGGCCATTGGCCCTACTTGGAAGGAGCCACCCTTAAACCGGGCCAGCAAAGCGACCTGGTGCCGGCCATTCGCGAGCGCCTCTGGCTAACGGGGGATCTGAGCGACCTGGCCGAGCCGGGTGACATTTATGACGAGCAGCTGGTGGCAGCGGTGAAAGCCTTCCAGGGCCGCCACGGCCTTAAGGAAGACGGCATCGTTGGCCAGGCCACCCGCCAGGCCCTTAACGTCACCCCGGCCCAGCGGCTGCTGCAGATCCAGGGCACCCTTCAGCGCATGGCCCAACTCCAGCCGGCCCCCGAGCAACTGGTGGTGAATATCCCGGCCTTTTCCCTGACCTGGTTCGACGGCGACCAGGTGCGCCTGCACTCCAAGATAGTGGTGGGGCGCCCGTCCCGGCCCACCCCGCAGATGGAAACCCAGGTCACCGCCATCGAACTCAACCCCTACTGGAACGTGCCCTACAGCATTTTTCGCCGAGACTACCTGCCCAAGGTGCGCAGGCTGGGGGTAGCGGAACTGGTAGAGCACCAGATAGACATAGTGGAAGGCTACGGCAACCAGACCCGGGTAGTGCCCATGCCCGATGAGCTGCCGTCGCCCTGGCCCCCCCATTGGCGGCTGCGTCAGCGGGCCGGGGACTTCAATGCCTTGGGCCGGCTCAAGTTCGTGTTGCCCAACAACGACGCCATTTACCTGCACCACACCAACCAACCCAGCCTGTTTCGCCAAGCCAGACGGGCCTACAGCTCCGGCTGCATCCGGGTCGAGGAGGCCTACAGCCTGGCCGCCCAGCTGCTTTTCGACCATCCCGATTGGCGAGATAGGGTGGCCAGTGGCCAACGGGTCAAGATCCCCCTGACGGTGCCTCTGCCCATCGCCCTGGTCTATTGGACAGCTTGGCTGGACGATGAGGGGCGCTTGCAGTTCAGGGACGATCTTTACGGTTTGGATCTGGGGGCCAATTCACAATATGCCCTGCATAAAGATTGATCATTTTTTGCGCAGCCTGTAGTTTGATGGCAGTTTTATGACTAAGCATCCAAAAACACCCAGCTGTAGGAGGTGAAATGCAGGGGAAAGTGCTCTCCCGTCGCCATTTTTTGCTTGGCGTCGGCACCCTGGCTGCCGCCAGTGTCCTACCAGGGAAGGCTTTGGCCAGCGTCGGCCACAAAAGGGCTTTGAGCCTGATGAATCTCCACACCGGCGACAAGGCCGATGGGGTTTATTGGCAAAACGGCCTTTATCTCAAGGAAACACTGCAAAGCTTCAATCATGTGCTCAAAGACCACCGCAGCGGTGATGTGACCCAGATGGATCCGGCGCTCTTTGATCAACTGACCCGCTTGACCGGCAACCTGGGCTTTGACGGCACCATAGAGGTCATCTCCGGCTATCGTAGCCCGGCCTCCAACGCCGCCATGAAGAAGGCCGGCCGCCACGTGGCCACCAAGTCCTTCCACTGCCTTGGCAAGGCCATCGATATCCGCCTACCCGGAGTGCAGCTGGCCAAGGCCCACAAGGCGGCCCTGGCCATGAAGGCCGGCGGGGTGGGCTACTACCCCCAGGACGGCTTTATCCACATCGACACCGGGCCGGTACGGCGCTGGTAATAAAAAAGGACGAGCCTGGCTCGTCCTTTTTTGTTTGAGTTTGTGCTCAGGCACCGGCCAACAGGCTTTGCAGCAGGCTCATCACAGAGGCAATCTCCTGCTCGGTCAGTTTGCCGTCTTTGGCAAACCGCACCTTGCCCTGGGTGTCCAGCACCACTATGGCGGAGCTTTTCCCGTCAAGCTCCCAGGCTTTCTTGACCTGGCCTTTCTCGTCCAGAATCACTTCTGAGTAGGGGAAATCCTTCTTACCGTCTTTGGCGGAGCTGCGCACAAAGGGGCCGGTACCCCAGACGGCGTCATCGACGTTGATGATGGTGACGGTCTGGTACTTGTCCTGGGGCAGGTGACCGGCCTTGATGGCGTCGATCAGCGGCTCGTTGATCTCCTTGGCGCTGGTGCGGCCGGCGAAATGCTGGATCACCCTGACCTTGCCGGTCAGGCTGTCACTGGAAAAGGGGGCGTAACCGAATTCCTTGCCGTCCAGGGTGATGGCGCCTTCGTCGTCGACGGTGACGGCGGGCAGGGGGGCATTTTCCTGGATGTTGTGGGCCAGGGCCGGCAAGGCCAGCAGGGCGGTCATGATCAGGGCCGGGGTCAGTTTGCGCATGGGTGCTGCTCCTTCTTATATGGTCGGGCCATTGTGCAGTAACTTGTCGGACTTGTCAGGCGTTCAAACCCAAGCGCCTTGCAACATGCTGATAAAAAAGGCGCAATGGGTAGGTAACCCTCGCTTCCGGGAGACCCTAATGCGCTTTTTTGCCCTGCTGGCCCTGTGCTGGGCCTGCTTTGCCCAGGCCAGTGTCATCGACGGCCTTAAGGCCAAGCCTGGCTTTTATGATCTCTACCCCGACCCAAACCAGGGGGCCCTGTGGATAGCGCCCCGCTTTGACGAGCCTTTCTTGCTGCACGCCAGTCTACCTTGGGGCCTGGGCGCCAACGAAGTGGGGCTGGACCGCAATCAGGTCAGCGAAGCCTTGCTGGTGCACTTTTCCCGCCAGGGCAATCAGGTGCAGCTGATCCAGGACAACACCAAGTTTCGGGCCAGGGGCGGCTTTGCCGACGAGCAACAAGCGGTAGCCCAGGCCTTTGCCCGCTCGGTGCTCTGGCAAGGCCCCCTCAAGGACGGCAAGTACCTGGATTTGAGTTCCCTGGTGCTGGCCGACCGCCAAAGCCTGGCGGCCCGGGTCAAAGGCGCAGGGCAGGGCAGCTATAGCCTCAATAAGGGTCTGTCGGCCCTGGACTGGGCCAACACCAAGAGTTTTGCCGACAACACCGAGCTGCAAGGGGTGCTGACCTTTACCGGTGACGCCACGGGGGAGGCCATTCGCTGGGCCCTGCCGGACGCCGGCCACCTGACCCTGGTGCAGCGCCTGTCCCTTATCCGCCTGCCGGACGCCGGTTACACGCCGCTGCCCTACCACCCCCGCAGCGGCGCCTTCTCGGTGGATTTTCAGGATTACGCCGTGCCCCTGGACCAGCCCATTGAACAGGGCTACCAGCTGCGCCACCGGGCCGATGCCAAGCATCCGGTGATCTATTACCTGGATAATGGCACCCCCGAGCCGGTGCGCTCGGCGCTGTTGGACGGCGCCCGCTGGTGGAGCGCCGCCTTCAAGGAAGTAGGTATCGAATTTCAGGTCAAGGTGCTGCCGGACGGCGCCGACCCCATGGATATCCGCTACAACGTCATCAACTGGGTACACCGAGCCACCCGTGGCTGGTCCTATGGGGCGGCGGTGGTGGACCCCCGCACCGGGGAAATTTTAAAAGGCCAGGTGAGCCTCGGCTCATTGCGGGTGCGCCAGGATCTGCGCATTGCCGAGGCCCTGGTGGGCAAGGCCCATCACCAGCAGGCCCTTGAAATGGCCCTGGCGCGCCTTCGCCAACTGGCGGCCCATGAAGTGGGCCATACCCTGGGTTTTCAGCACAATTTTGCCGCCAGCACCCAGGATGACGCTTCGGTGATGGACTACCCCCATCCCAAGGTCAGCGTCGAAAACGGCCAGGTCAGCCTGGCCGGGGCCTACGGGGTCGGTCTTGGCCGCTGGGACCATTACCTGGTCCAGTATGCCTACGCCAAGGACCAGGCCCAGCGCAGCGCCCTGATTAAAGACAACCTACGCCAGGCCTATATCTCGGACGAAGGGGCCAGGGGCTATGGCAGCAGCGAACAGGCCGCCAACCTCTGGGACTTTGGCGCCGACCCTTTGAAGGCCCTTGAGCAGCTGCTGGCGGCGCGCAAGTTGGCCCTGGGCCGCTTTGCCAAGGAGGCGGTGGGCCCAGGCGAGCGCGGTGATGACTGGCAGCGCAAGCTCACCCCCCTGTACCTGCTGCACCGCTACCAGGCCGAGGCGGTAGCCCGGCTGCTGGGGGGCAGCCACTATGCCTATGGCCGCCAGGGGGAAGGGCGCCTGGGCACCTGGCCGGTGGCGCCTGAGCAACAGCAAGCGGCCCTGGCGGCCCTGGATGGCCTGCTGGCCGATGCGGTACTGGCCTTGCCCCAGGATCTGGTGCTGGCCATGCCCGCTGCCGGCCAGGACCACCAGTTGCGCCAAGAATGGCTGCCAAGCCGCCTTGGCCAGCAGTTTGACCCCCAGGCGTCGGTCGAGGCGGCAGCCCAATTGGTGCTGGCCCCGGCCCTGGCACCGGCGCGTCTGGAGCGCCTCTACCAGCAGGCCAAGGGGCCTGATATGCTGGCCGCCATCAATACTCTGGTGCTCAACCGTTGGCGGCGCAGCCAAGCCAGCCCTACCCAACAGGCCGTGGCCTGGCAGGGCTTGGCAGAATTGGCCAAAAGCCTGCCCCAGCTGTCGGCCCCGGCCGCTGCCGCCCTTCGCAGCGAGCTGAGGCTGTCGGCGCAATGGCTGCAAAACCGCAAGGGTGACGACCCTTGGCCGCGCCAGCAGCGGGAAGCGGGGCTTTGGCTGGCCGCTTACCTGGCCGACCCGTCACCCCCCCTGCCGGCCCAGAGCACCTTGCCACCGGGTTCACCCATTTAAGGAGCCATGATGTCGGTGATACAACAGATCCAAGCCCAGCTCGGCGACCTGGACGCCTGGCTTGTTCCCCATGAAGACGCCTACCTTGGCGAATACCTGCCCGCCGCCAACGAGCGGCTGGCCTTTGTCAGCGGTTTTACCGGCTCGGCCGGGGTGGCCCTGGTTACCCGTGACGCCCTCCATGTCTGGGTGGACGGCCGCTACACTGTGCAGGTAAAAACCCAGGTGCCGGCCGGTACCCAGGTTCACCACCTCCATGAAAGCCCCATCGCCGATTTCTTTGCCCAGCTGCCCCAAGGCAGCCGGGTCGGTTTTGACAGTTATTGTGTCAGTGCTCGCCAATTAAGGCTGTGGCGCGAAGGGGCCCCTGGGGTCGAGTTTGTCCATGGCCCCAACCTGGTGGATGCCTGCTGGCCGAGCCGTCCGGCCTTGCCGTCCGCCAAGGGCTTTGCCCTACCCACCAGCCTGACCGGCAAGACCTGCCAGCAAAAACGCCAGGACCTGGTCCGGGGTTTTGCTCCTAAGGCGGACGTGGCGCTGATTGCCCAGCCCGACAGCATGGCCTGGCTCACCAATCTGCGCGGTGCCGACGTGCCCTGCCTTCCGGTGCTGCTGATGCGCGGCCTGCTGGCGGCCGATGGCCAGCTGAAGATGTTTGTGGACCAAGAGCGGCTGCCGGCAGAGGCCGAGTTGGGGGAGGGAGTCGAGGTGTTGGCGCCGGCGCAGCTGGCTGCCGAACTGACTGCCCTTAACGGCAAAAAAGTGCTGGTGGACGAGGCCCTGACCCCGGCCTACCTGGTGGACGCCCTGAAGGCGGCCGGTGCCACCTTGGTGCTGGGTGCAGACCCTGCCCTGGTGCCCAAGGCGGCCAAAAACGCCGTGGAAATTACCGCCATGAGCGAGGCTCACCTACGTGACGGGGTGGCCGTCAGCCAGTTCCTGTGCTGGCTGGACGCCATAGTGGCTCAGGGCCAGCGCCCCGACGAGGCGGCCCTGGCCGAACAACTGGAAGGCTACCGCAAGGCCCAGGCCGACTACCTGGAGCCCAGCTTTGACACTATCTCGGCGGCCGGTGCCAATGCTGCGCTGCCCCATTACAACTTCCGTAACGGCGCCCCGGCTACCTTGCCACAAAACGGCCTCTACCTGGTGGACTCCGGTGGCCAGTATCGCCTGGGCACCACGGACGTCACCCGCACTGTGGCCATAGGCGAGATCAGCGACGAGCAGCGGCGCCTTTATACCCTGGTGCTCAAAGGCCACATTGCCCTTAGCCGGGCCTTGTTTGTAAAAGGTACCTGCGGCCACCAACTGGACGCCTTGGCCAGATCGCCCCTATGGGCCCAGGGCTATGACTACGACCATGGCACCGGCCATGGGGTAGGGCAGTGCCTGAGCGTACACGAAGGGCCCCAACGTATTGGCAAGGCCGCCAACAACCACCCGCTGCTGCCGGGCATGGTGCTGTCCAACGAACCGGGCTACTACCGGGAAGGGGCCTTTGGCATCCGCATCGAGAACCTGGTGGTGGTGCAGGAACGCCAGGCCCCGGGGGACAGGTCGGTGCTGGGCTTTGCCGACCTGACCTTTATCCCCATGGACAAACGCCTGGTGGACAAGGCCCTGCTGAGCGCCGACGAGTTGGCCTGGTGGAACCAGTACCACGGCCAGGTACTGGCCAAGATAGGGCCCCGGGTGACCGGGCACACCCTGGACTGGCTGAAGGCGGCCTGCGCGCCGCTCTAAACAAAAAAGGCGTGGGAAACCACGCCTTTTTTTAATCCTGGGCCAGTTCGCCCCAGTCAAAAGACTCACCCTGAGCGGTGGACACCAGGTTGCGCCCCTCCCTTTTGCCCAAACGCTGCCAGTGGCGGCCGGGAGCGGCCGGGAAGCGGCTGTCTTCGTTCATGTCGGGCAGGGCCGGGGCGTCCAGGTCATAGAGCATCATTTCGATGACCTCGCTCATGCCCTGGTTGGCCTGGGCGATCAGCCAATCTTGCTGGCCGAGCAGGAAGTCGGCGTATTGGCGGCTGATGTCGGCCTGGTCCTGGCGGCTGTCCACGGCTTTGAGTTCCCGTTCCTTTTCCTTGACCAGTTGCAGGCGGTTGTAGCCATCTGTGGTCCGGTCCAGCAGGGCATAGTATTTTTGCTCTATTGCCTGGCGCTCGGCAGCCAACTCGCTGGCGTTGCGGTTCAAGCGCGGTTCGAAGGCCAAGGCCGGCGACTGGTAATAGAAGCTGTTGCGATAAAGCAGTTGCTGCCTTTCTTCCTTGCCGTAGAGGTTTTTGCGGGGCGGGGCATAGTATTCGGCCAGGAGGCTGACCTGCAGGTGGCGCCGGTCGCTGCTCAGGCTGTAGCTGGGAATGACCTTGAGCACGTTGCGGCCATCAACGCCCCTTATGGCAAAGAGGTTGTCCAGCTCGCCGCTGTTGTCCACTTCGATGATACGGTTGTTGTGCAGCTGTTCGTGGTCCCAGAAGGCCTTGCGCAGCTTGTGCTTGAAGCTGGTCTGGAACATGAAACGCTGCAGTTCGGCCTGCACCGGCCCCAGGGTCTGGATAGCCTCGCTCTGGCTGATGTCGGCGTCAAAGCGGGCCCCCAGCAGGATGGCGCCTTGGTCCTGGATGATGACACTGTTGTCCAGGGTGGCATTATGTTCCGGGGCCAAGGCCTGGCGCTTGGTGGACTGGCAGCCCAGCAGCAACAAGCAGGTAAGCAAGCAGAGTATTTTGTTTTTCATTTGGTTTTCTTTTTTAGAACAACTTTTATGCGACGGGATTGTAAGGATGCAGACTGTCCATCGCAAGGCGGCTTTGCGGTATAGTCAGGGGCCTGCTTCCCCTCAAGATGGCTTTATGGCGGACGATACCAAGCGTGCCCTCGTAGTGAAGGACCACATCATACCGGTGGCACCGGATCTGCCGATCCTCGATCAGCTGTTGCTCAAGGGTATTCCGGTAGAGTATCAATGCCGGGCCGGCTTTTGTGGCGCCTGTCGGATGCGCCTCAAAAGCGGGGAAGTGCGTTACCTCGAGACCCCTATCGCCTACATCAACGAAGGGGAAGTGCTGACCTGTTGCACTGTGCCGGTCAGCCGCATCGTGGAGCTGGAAGCCGACTACCTCAAGAAGGATTGACCCATGGAAAACCTGCCTCTCTTTGTGCAATCGCTGGCGGCCTTTGGCGGTTATTTTGCCCTGGCCATCGGCATGTTGCTGATCTTCACCCTGGTTTACACCTGGGTCACTCCTCATGACGAATTTGCCCTGATCCGCCAGAACAACCTGGCGGCCAGCTTGGCCTTCGGCGGCGCTTTGCTGGGCTTTGCCCTGCCCATGGCCAGCGCCGTGGCCAACTCCCTGTCCTGGGTGGACGGGGCCAGCTGGGGCCTGGTGGCCCTGGTGGTACAAACCCTGACTTTCAAGGTGCTGCAGCTGTTGCTGCGGGACCTGTCTTTGCGTATCAGCCAGGGAGAACTGGCTGCGGGCGTCTTTACCGGCCTGGCCTCGGTTGCCGTTGGCCTGCTCAATGCCGCCTGTATGACTTACTGATAGGAGAACGCCATGAAACGCAGTAAAAAAGTGGCCCTGACCCTGATGGCCCCCATTTCGGTGCTTTACATTGCCGGTTGTTCCGAACCGCCGGTGGACGCCGAGGTCTTCAAAAGTGTCGACCAGTGCGCCGGTTACTATGACCGCAGCAACTGCGAGAGCACCTTTAGTGAAGCGGAAAAGAACCACGAACAGACGGCTCCCCGCTATACCAGCCTGCAGGCCTGTGAAGCCGACTTCGGCTCCGGCCAGTGCAGCACCCCGGACCAGCAATACCACGGCGGTGGCGGCGGCTTCTTCATGCCGGCCATGATGGGCTTTATGGCCGGGCAGATGCTCAACGGCAGCCGCCAGGTGCCGCCCCAGCCCCTGTACCGTTCCAAGGATGACCCCAACACCTACCGTACCGCCCAGAACGTGCCGGTATCCCGCACCGAAGGGCCGGTCAAGGTCAACCCGTCCAACGTCAAAGTGGCACCGGCCGGTGTGGTCAGTCGCGGTGGTTTCGGTGCCCAGGCGGCACACCGCTCGAGCTATGGTGGCTGATGGAAAGGGTCAGCATCGAAGAGCGCCCCTGGTGGCGCAAGCAAGCCGAAGATCTGGGTTTTCAGTTTCACACCATAGAGGGTGAGAAGTACTGGGACGAGTCTGCCTATTACCGCTTCAGCCTCAAGCAGGTGGAAAACGACATAGAGGATGTCACCCAGGAGATCCATGAGCTGGCCATGGGCCTGGTGGACGAGGTGGTAGCCAGCGAAGAAAAGCTCAGCCAGCTCTGTATCCCCGAGGCCCATTGGGACCTGGTCAAAGACAGCTGGCGGCGACAGCAGCCTCACCTCTATGGCCGTATGGATTTTTCCTACGACGGTAAGGGCCCGGCCAAGCTGCTGGAGTTCAACTACGACACTCCCACCTCCTTGTACGAGTCGGGGTTCTTCCAGTGGCTCTGGCTGGAAGATGCCATCAAGCACGACATGGTCCCGGCCCACAGCGACCAGTTCAACGGCATCCAAGAGCAGCTGGAAGCCCGCTTTGCGGCCCTGCGCCTGCCCAGCCCTCTGCACTTTGCCAGCGTCTGGCACAGCGACGAGGACCTGGGTACGGTGCGCTACCTGCAGGACGTGGCCGCCCAGGCAGGCCTGGATACCCGCTATGTACCCATGGAGCAGATCGGCCTGATGGGGGAGCAGTTCGTGGACCGGGACGATGCACCGATCTCGGCCATCTTCAAGCTCTACCCCTGGGAGTTCATGCTCGAAGAGGCCTTTGCCGACCACATCGCTGCCAGCCAGACCCTGTGGCTGGAGCCGCCCTGGAAGCTGATTTTGGCCAACAAGGGCATATTGCCGCTGCTGTGGCAGGCCCATAAAGGCCACCCCAACCTGCTGGAAGCCCATTTCGATGACGGCTCCAGCCTGGGGGCCGGCTGGGTGCGCAAACCGGTGTTTTCCCGGGAAGGGGCCAATGTGGAGCTGGCCTTGCCCGACGGCCGCCTGGTGAAGGCCGAAGGCCCCTACGACGATGGCCGTTTCGTGCGCCAGGCCCTGGCACCTTTACCCAACTTTGCCGGCAACCATACCCTGGTAGGCAGTTGGGTGGTGGGAGATACCGCCTGCGGCATGGGCATCCGCGAGGACAACAGCCTGATCACCAAGGACAGCGCCCGCTTCCTACCCCATATCATCGTCGATTAAAAAAGCGGGCCTGGGCCCGCTTTTTTATGGCTGGTGCAAAACACCGCTTTATTTCTTGATGACCGCCAGGTCTCCGACCAGGGCCACCCCGGCGATAATGGCGCCGGCGCCGCATTTGAAGGTGCTGTCGCTGCTGGTGAGGTTGTTGCGGTAGTTGGAGCGGATATTGATCACCGCGTTGGCGCCGTTGGCCTCGGCCTGGTTTTTCAAGGCCTTCATGGCAGACAGGAACACCCATTGGCAGGCTTCCTTGTCGCTCTTGGCAAAGGCGTTGGTCTTCTGGTTGGTGCGGCTCTCACCCAGGGTCTTTTCGACTTTGCCGTGGGCCTGCTTGCCGAAGAAAAACTGGATGTTGTCGCCCAGCACTTCCTTAGCCTTGGGGTGGGCCAAGGCTTCGGATACCTGGTAGTCGGCTATGGTGTCGCGGGCCAGCACAGGGGCGCTCAGCAGGGTCAGCACCAGGCCACCCAGCAAGGTTTTCTTGAACATGAAATCTTCCTTGTTTGTTGTTATATGAGGACTTTCCCCCTAGGGGGTACCACTTTAGTGAAGAGCGCCTTTGCGAGTAAAGCCCGTTCAGCGCCAGCCATAAAAAACCCGCCATCAGGCGGGTTTTTTGCGAGGGGCTCAGGCTTATTTTTGCTGGGCGCGCTCGAAGGAAGTGACGATCTCGGCCTTGGCGGCAGCGGCGTCACCCCAGCCTTCCACTTTCACCCATTTGCCGGGCTCGAGCTCTTTGTAGCGCTCGAAGAAGTGGGTGATCTGGTTTTTCAGCAGCTCGGGCAGATCGGTGACGTCTTTGACGTCGTCATAGATCTTGGTGAGCTTGGAAACCGGTACCGCAACCACTTTGGCGTCTTCACCGGACTCGTCGGTCATCTTCAGCACGCCGACGGGGCGGCAGCGGATCACGGAACCGGGGATCAGCGGGTAGGGGGTGGGTACCAGCACGTCTACCGGGTCGCCGTCCAGGCTCAGGGTGTGGTTCACGTAGCCGTAGTTGCAGGGGTAGAACATGGGGGTGGACATGAAGCGGTCAACGAAAATGGCGCCGCTGTCCTTGTCTACTTCGTACTTGATGGGGCTGGCGTTGGCCGGGATCTCGATGATGACGTTGATCTCGTCCGGGATGTTTTTGCCAGCAGGGACCTGGTTCAGGCTCATAGTGTTGTCCTTTGACTCGCTCTTGATTCAGCCGCCTATTATAGCGGCATGACGCTGACTGACTAGCGCTGGTGGCGATAGTATTGCTCGACCATGTCCACCTCGTTGGCGGCGCCCAGTACCACGGCCACCCGCTGGTGGATCTGCTCAGGCTGGATGTCGAGGATGCGTTCGGTGCCGGTGCTGGCGGCGCCGCCGGCCTGCTCAATCAGCAGGGCCATGGGGTTGGCTTCGTACATCAGGCGCAGCTTGCCGGCTTTTTCCGGAGCGCGGCGGTCCCAGGGGTAGGTAAAGAGGCCGCCCCGGCACAGGATACGGTGCACGTCGGCCACCATGGCGGCTACCCAACGCATGTTGAAGTTCTTGCCTCGGGGGCCCTCGGCGCCTTTGAGCAGGTCGTCGATGTAGTCCTGCATGGGCTTGGCCCAGTGCCGTTGGTTGGACATGTTGATGGCAAATTCCTGGGTGTCGGCCGGGACCTGGACCTGGGGTTCGGTCATCAGGTACTCGCCTATGGTCTGGTCCAGGGTGTACATGCGCACCCCTTGGCCCGTGGTCAGTACCATCAGGGTGGCAGGGCCATAGATCACATAGCCGGCGGCAACCTGTTCACGGCCGGGGCGCAGGAAGCTGGACTCGTCGATCACCAGGCTGTCGTCGGCCCGGTAGACGGAAAAGATGGTGCCGACCATGGCGTTGATGTCGATGTTGGAAGAGCCGTCCAGGGGGTCGAAGGACACCAGGAAGTCGCCGTCCTTATTACCGATGACGATGTCGTCTTCCTCTTCGGAGGCCAGGGCCTTGACCAGGCCGCTTTGCAGCAGCAGATCCTTGAGCAGGGTATTGGCAATGACGTCCAGTTTCTTCTGCACTTCCCCTTGGACGTTCTCGTCCTGGGTGGAACCCAGCACACCGGCCAGGGCGCCCTGGTGCAGGCGGAAGTTGATCTCTTTACAGGCGGTCCCCAGGACGTTGACCAGGTGGATCAGTTCTTTGTCGACGCCGTCCTGGCGAAGGACGCTTACCAAACGTTGCATGGACAGTTTCTCGGCTGCTAGAAGTGAAGCGCCGCCATGATAAACGATTTCGCCATGGCCTCACAGGGCCGCTGGTTCAGCTTCCCCCCCAGGCCGGTGCTGTTACACTAGGCGCCAGTGTCCTCTTATTTTGAAGAACAGCATGCACATACACATCCTGGGGATCTGTGGCACCTTTATGGGCGGCCTGGCGCAACTGGCCAGGGAGCTGGGCCACCAGGTCACCGGCGCCGATCTCAACGTCTATCCCCCCATGAGCACCCAACTGGAAGCGGCCGGCATTCGCCTGACCGAGGGCTATGACCCGGCCCAGCTGGACCCGGCCCCGGATCTGGTGGTGATCGGCAACGCCATGAGCCGGGGCAACCCCTGTGTGGAAGCGGTGCTGGATAAGGGCATTCCCTATATGTCCGGCCCCCAGTGGCTGTTCGAAGCGGTACTAAAGGACCGCTGGGTGCTGGCGGTAAGCGGCACCCACGGCAAGACCACCACCACCTCCATGCTGGCCTGGATCCTCGAAGATGCCGGCCTTAGCCCGGGCTTCCTGGTGGGGGGCGTGCCGGCCAACTTCGGCCATTCCGCGCGCCTGGGCCAGGCCCCCTTCTTCGTGGTGGAAGCGGACGAGTACGACACCGCCTTTTTCGACAAGCGCTCCAAGTTTGTCCACTACCGGCCCCGCACCCTTATCATCAACAACCTGGAATTCGACCACGCCGACATCTTTGCCGACCTGGCGGCGATCCAGCGCCAGTTCAACCACCTGCTGCGGATGGTGCCAAGCCAAGGCCTGGTGATCACCCCGGCTGCCGACCAGAACGTGGCAGACACCCTGGATCAGGGCTGCTGGACCCCGGTGTTGCGCCTTGGCCAGGATCTCAAGGCCGAGCTTATCAAGGGCGATGGCAGCCAGTTCACCGTGATCAGCGGCGATGACAGGGCCGAGGTGCACTGGAACCTGGTGGGCATGCACAACGTCAGCAATGCCTTGGCGGCCCTGGCGGCGGCCCGCCATGCCGGGGTGCCCCTGAAGGTGGCGGCCGAGGGGCTGAGCCGCTTTCAGAACGTGGCCCGGCGCCTGGAATTCAAAGGGGAAGTCAAAGGGGTGAGCGTCTTTGACGACTTTGCCCACCACCCCACCGCCATCGCCACCACTGTCGACGGCCTGCGCCGCAAGGTGGGGGGCCAGCGCATCCTGGCGGTACTGGAGCCCCGCTCCAACACCATGAAGGCCGGGGTTCATGCCGACCAGCTCAACGACGCGGTCAAAGGGGCCGACAAGGTGTTCTGGTTCGAACCCCACGGCCTCAAATGGTCCATCAAGGATCTGTGCCACGAATCCTTGGTGCCGGCCACCTACAGCGACAGCGTCGAGGCCCTGGTGGCCATGCTGGCGGCCGAGGCCAGGGCAGGGGACCATATCCTGGTGATGAGCAACGGCGGTTTCGGTGGCATCCACCAGAAGCTGCTGGACGCCTTGGAGGTCCGCCGTGACTGACAAGGCCCTGACCCTGGCACTGACCGGCGCCTCAGGCGCCCCTTATGCCCTGCGGCTGATGGAGTGCGTGCTGGCCGCCGGCTGGCAGCTGCACCTGTTGGTGTCGTCGGCGGCCAAGGTAGTGCTGGCCACCGAGACCACTCTCAAGATCCCCGCCAAGCCCGACGCCGCCGAGGCCTTCTTGACCGAACACTTCCAGGCCAAGCCTGGCCAGCTCAGGGTCTATGGCAAGGAAGACTGGTTCTCGCCGGTGGCCTCCGGCTCGGCGGCCCCCAAACTGATGGTGGTCTGCCCCTGCTCCACCGGCACCCTGTCGGCCATCGCCCAGGGGGCGTCCGACAACCTGTTGGAAAGGGCTGCCGACGTGGTGATCAAGGAACAGGGCAAGCTTATCCTGGTGCCAAGGGAAAGCCCCTTGTCGGCCATCCACCTGGAGAACATGCTCAAATTGGCGCGGTTGGGGGTCACCATCATGCCGGCGGCCCCCGGCTTTTATCATGAACCCAAATCCATCAATGACTTGGTGGACTTCATGGTGGCCAGGATCCTCGACCACCTGGGCCTGGAGCAAGGGCTGGTGCCCCGTTGGGGCTATGGAAACCACTGAGATTGGCGTATCCTTGCCGCCCTCGAATGCCTTGGGAGAGAAAGATGAAACACCGGGTCGATGTCCTCATCAGTGAAGCGGATGTCAAAGCCAGGGTCGCCGCCCTGGCCAAGGAAATAGAGCAAAGCTATGGCGAAGGGGAAGAAGTGCTGCTGGTAGGGCTGCTGCGCGGCTCAGTGGTCTTCCTGTCGGATCTGGCTCGCGCCCTGAATATGAGCGCCGAGTTCGACTTCATGACGGTCTCCAGCTATGGCAGTTCCATGCATTCGAGCCGTGATGTGAAGATCATCAAGGACCTGGACGAGGACATCCAGGGCCGTAACCTGCTGATCGTCGAAGACATCATCGACACCGGCAACACCCTGTCCAAGGTGGTACAGGTGCTCAACACCCGCGACCCCAAGAGCATCAAGCTGTGCACCCTGCTGGACAAGCCGTCCCGCCGCGAAGTAGAGGTGCCGGTGGACTTTATCGGCTTTACCATCCCCGACGAGTTCGTGGTGGGCTACGGCATCGACTGGGCCCAGAAGTACCGCAATCTGCCCCATGTGGGCATAGTGGTGCCCCTGGAATAAGCCAAAAAGGAGCCGCGAGGCTCCTTTTTTGATGGGCACTTGGTCTATGGGTAAAGGCCTATCTGCCGTTACCGAAATCGTCACCGCGCTGACGCCAATGGTTAATTTTTATTCTTTAGTCTGTCATGCGAACCCATCACGGAAGAGGACATCGCATGAAACCGACATTGATCTTTTTGCCCGGCCTGTTTGCCGGCGGTTGGATCTGGGACCAGGTGGCCGAGGCCTGCCGCGCCCAGGGGTACCAGACCAAGGTTATGGAAGAGGCCATTCCCCAGATGTTGGGTGGCAGCCTGGACGAGGCCCACGAGGCCCTTGACCAACTGGTGGCCAGGGAAACGGCCGTGGTACTGGTGGGCAATTCCATGGGTGGCCTTATCGCCATGGATTACGGGCGCCGTAAGCCGGCCAAGGTGTCGGCCCTGGTGCTCAGTGGTAGCCCTGGCCTGGCGGAAATGGATGCGGGAGTTACCCTGATGGATCTGCGCCGGGGTTGTACCCAGGCAGCCAGCAGCCTGGCCGAGCGGGTGTTCTACGATCCCAGCCTGGTTCCAGACCGAGGTGTGGAGGACATCCGGACCGTGTTTTCACAGCCCCGCTCCTTCAAGAACATAGTGCAGTGGCTGACCTTGAGCCGTCAGTACGATGCCGGCAGTACCCTTGGCGCCGTCCCTTGTCCTGTGCAGCTGGTATGGGGCGACCATGACAGGATCACTCCCGGCCAACCCTGGCAACATTTGGCAAAGGGCCATTCGCACCTGGACTACCAGGAAGTGGCATGCTGTGGTCATAGCCCCATGCTGGAGAAGCCGGGGGCATTTTTGGCGGCCATGGCGCCAGCCTTGGAGCTGAGCCATTTGTCGGCCGCCATTTAAGGCCTGGGTGGCCTTACTCGGTGAAGTAGCTGCTCAGCACCTTGTCACGGGCCGGGACTATGTCGTCCTGGCCATTGACGGTCAGGCCCAGTTCCTGCAACTCGCCGTCAGCCACACCGTAGATCCAGCCGTGTACGGAAAGCTTTTGGCCTTCGGACCAGGCTTTCTGTACCGCTGGTGAGCGGCTGACTCGGCATACCGCTTCCAACACGTTCAGTTCGCAAAGGCGGTTGGCCTGGTCGTTGAAGGACAGGCCTTCCAGCAGAGAGCCGTGGCGCTCGGCCACTTCCTTGAGGTCCAGCAGCCATTGGCCCAGGCTGCCTTCGGCGCCGCCTTGCAGGGCCGCCATCACGCCGCCGCAGCCATAGTGGCCACAGACGATGATGTGGCGCACCTTCAGGGCACCGACGGCGAAGTCAATCACCGACTGGCAGTTCACGTCCGTGGTTAGCACCTGGTTGGCCACGTTGCGGTGCACGAACAGTTCCCCCGGCAGCAGGCCGGTCAGTTGTTCGGCGGGCACCCGCGAATCGGCACAACCGATCCACAGCAAATGGGGATTCTGACGCTCAGCCAAGCGTTCGAAGAAGGCTGGGTCGTTCTGGCGTATCTGGGTCGCCCACTCGCGGTTGTTGGCGAGCAGGGTTTTTGGATCTTTCATCAGGCAGGCGTCTCGGCAGAACAGTTGGGCCAGTGTACCTAGACTGGCGCAAGGAACAAAGCCGAGCAGTGCCCAAGGATAAAGCCTGGCCCCTTGGAGGCCAGGCTTGAGGTGTTAGCGGCGGGGGCGGCTTTGCTGCTCGCGGGGGCGCGCTTCGTTGACCACCAGGGGGCGGCCTTCGAAATCCTGGCCGTTCAGGGCTTTAATGGCGTTTTCGCCAGTTGCCTTGTCAGCCATTTCAACGAAACCAAAACCACGGGAGCGGCCGGTTTCCTTGTCTTTCACTATATGGGCACGTTGTACATCACCGTATTGGCCGAACAATTGGGCCAGGGCATCCGCTTCCACGCGGAAAGACAGGTTGGATACGAACAGATTCATCAACAAATCTCACAAAGTCGCGCTATGAGGTGTCAACCATCAGGCCAGGCCTATAGCGCGCCAACGCCGGTGCCCGATGAACGCCGCCATGGCCCAGGGGCCCGCGAAGTCCCGCCTAATATAGCTCAATTTTTACCCGCTCCAAATCAATATTTAGGGCTCCAAAAAGAAGGGGATGGGGCCGCAATTAACTGATGAATAAGTGGCTTTTTTTGGTCCAGGCCGTGCTGCGCCGGCCCTGGCGGCCCAGGCCTTGTCAGCAACTGCTATGCTTGGGTCTTGGGTAGCTGTCTTGCCCTCATCCCCATGTTTGGCAAAGGGAATTGATTGCGACTTGATGAGCCCCCTTCTCAAAAGACAGCCACTTGCCCGTGGAGGGCACTGCCATGATTAGGCCCGCGCCCTGGCAGTCGGTTCGGCTTCGCCTGTTGGTATGGATGGTCGTCTCCCTGGTGGTGGCGGCCCTGCTGGCGGTGTGGGCAGAGAATCAGGCAGACATGCGTGCCCTGCAGCACCAAGCTCAGGACAGGGCCAGGTTGGTAGCGTCCCTGGTCAACCACCACCTGGAAGAAGATGACCGTCTGAGTACGGAAAACCAGGCTCTCAGGCAATTGGCCGGGCAGCATGAAATAAGCCAAGCAATGCTGGTTCAGGACGGGCAGATAGCCAACAGCACCCTGGGCACCCTGCAAGGGCGCCCGGTCAGTGCCTTGCAGGGAACGCTCTGGTTGCCCAATCCCCCCCTTGATCTGCACAGCCCCGGTGCCTTCTTCGGCAAAGACCAGGCCCTTTTTGTTCAGCCCCTGGCCCAAGACGGCAAGACGCTGCTGCTGTGGGTGGATACCCTGCCCCCCATGCCTGCCCGCCTGGCCAACCTGGGCCGGCTGGCGCTCATGGCCTTGGTGACGGCGCTGCTGGCGGGGGGCTTTTTCTATTGGGTTTTGAACCGGGCCCTGGTCAAACCCATTGAGCATATCTCCCTGGTGCTGCGCCAGCACATGCGCGGCGAGCGCAGCGCCCGGGTTGGGCCTACCGACAAAAGCGAGCTGGGTCAGTTGGGGGGCTGGCTGGACCTGGTGTTGGACGACGAAGAGCGGGCCCTTCGCAGCCTGCAGGAAAGCCATGAAAAGCTCGAGGAGCAGACTGCGTTGTTCCAGCGGGTCTTTAAGATCATGCCGGATCTGGTGTCCATCACCCGCCTGGACGACGGTGTGCTGGTCAACGTCAATGAAAACTGGGTCAAGCGCATCGGCTGGAGCAAGGAAGAGGTCTTGGGGCGCACCACCCTGGAGCTGGGGGTGTGGTCCAATCCCAGTGATCGTCAGCAGCTGGTCGGCCAGGTGAAGGACAATCTGCTGCGCAATGTGCGGCTCTGCTTTCAAGACAGATGGGGGGAGACGGTAGAAGCCGAGGCTTCCGGTTGCGTTTTTGAAGAGAACGACGTGCCCTACCTGTTGCTGTCTTTTCGCGATATCGGCGAGCGGCTGCGTAAGGAAAAGGACCTGCGCCTGCTGGCCCAGGTGGTGGAAGTGAGCCTGGACGGGGTGATGATCACCGACGCCAGCCAGCATATCCTCACCGTCAACTCCGCCTTCACCACCATCACCGGCTTTGCCCCTGAGGATGTCATAGGCCAGACCCCCAAGGTGCTGAGCTCAGGCTACCAAGACGCCAGCTTCTACAAGACCATGTGGCAGCAGATCGCTGCCCAGGGCTTCTGGAAAGGGGAGATCTGGAACAAGCGTAAGTCTGGCGAGGTGTACCCCCAGTGGCTGTCCATCAGGGCCATGGAAGACGACTATGGCCAGGTACAGCACTATGTGGCGGTGTTCTCCGACATCAGCGAGCACAAGGCGGCCGAGGCCCGCATTGCCTTCTTGGCCTACCACGACCCCTTGACCGGCCTGCCCAACAGGACGCTGCTGGTGGACAGGGCCGAACAGGCCCTTATTCAGGCCAAGCGTGGCGGGGACCGGCTGGCCATCATCTATCTGGATCTGGACCGCTTCAAGTCGGTAAACGACAGCCTGGGCCACGACATCGGCGATACCCTGCTCAAGGAAGTGGTAAAACGCATCAAGCCCCTGTGCCGGGAAGGGGACACCCTGTCACGCCAGGGCGGCGACGAATTCTTGCTGCTGATCCCCAAACTGGTGGCGGCTAACCAGGTGGAGCTCATTGTCGAGCGGATCCTGGCGGCCATGAGCGAGCCTTTTGTGATTGGCGGCCACCGGCTTTGGATAAGCACCTCCATCGGTGTGTCCCTGTACCCGGAGGACGGCGACAACGTGGCCCAACTGCTGCGCCAGGCCGACACCGCCCTCTACCATGCCAAGGACAGTGGCCGCAGTACCTACAGCTTCTTCAACAAGGACATGGACCGGGACCTGAACGAGCGCCTGCAGCTCGAATCGGCTCTCAAAGATGCTATCGGTACCCCGCAATTGACCCTGCACTACCAGCCCCAGTTCGATGTGGCCAGCGGCGATATCGTCGGGGTCGAGGCCTTGATGCGCTGGCACAGCCCGGTGCTGGGGGACGTGTCCCCTTCCAAGTTCATCCCTCTGGCCGAAGACACCGGCCTTATCATGCCCTTGGGGGCCTGGTGCCTGGAGGAGGCCTGCCGGCAACTGGCCCAATGGCGTAAGGCCGGCTTCCAGGGGCTGATGGCGGTCAATATCTCGGTACGCCAACTGGTGCGGCCGGACTTTTTCGATCTCCTGGAGTCGGTGCTGGCGGGTACCGACATTCCGGCCCACCGCCTGGAACTGGAGCTGACCGAAAGCCTGATGATGGACAATGTCGACGCCAGCCTGGAAGTGGTGCGCCGCCTCAAGGCCCTGCAGCTGACCCTGTCTATCGACGACTTCGGTACCGGTTATTCCAGCCTGAGTTACCTCAAGCAATTCTCGGTGGACAGCCTGAAGATTGACCAGAGCTTTATTCGCGGCCTGAGTGACGCCCAGCAGAGCCGGCCTCTGGTCAGGGCCATAGTGCAGATGGCCCACAGCCTGGAGCTGCGGGTCATCGCCGAAGGGGTGGAAACCTCTGAGCAGCTGGCCATATTGCGCCAGGAAGGGGTGGATGTGGCCCAGGGCTATTTCCTTGGCCGGCCTGAGCCGGCCAAGGTGATCAGCGGCTTGCTCGCTGAGCAAGCCATGTCATTGCCGGCAGCACAAAAAGGCTGAGCAGGGGCGCCGTGATCATGCCGCCCAGCATGGGGGCAGCGATACGGGTCATCACTTCTGAGCCGGTGCCTTGGGTCAGCAAGATGGGCACCAGGCTGGCCAATATGGTTACCACCGTCATGGCTTTGGGCCTGATCCGCTGCACGGCGCCGCTCATGATCGCCCGGCGCTGGGCGGTCAAATCGGCCCCGGCGGGCAGGGCCTTAAGGGCGTTATTGATATAGAGCAGCATCACCACTCCAAACTCCGCCGCCACCCCCGCCAGGGCTATCATGCCCACCGCTACCGCCACCGACAGGTTGTAATCGAGCCAGTAGAGCATCCAGATGGACCCGGACAGGGCCATGGGCAGGGACAGCAGCACCCACAGGCTCTGGTCCAGGCGGCCGAAGGTCATGTATAGCAGCACCAGGATCACCCCCAGCACCACGGGGGTGACCTCGGTCAGCTTGGTCTTGGCCCTTTCCAGGTACTCGTACTGGCCAGCAAAGCTCAGGCTGTAGCGGGGCGGAAGGGTGATGGTGGCCAATTGCCCCCGGGCCAGTTGGATATAGTCGCCAACGCTGGTGCCCTTGATGTCCACGAACACCCAACCGGTCAGGCGGCCGTTCTCGCTTTTAAGCATGGGCGGCCCGGCTACCACCTGGATGTCCGCTACTTCCCCCAGGGTGACCTTGCGGCCGTCCCTGCCCACCAGGGGCAAGCCGGCCAGGCGGCTGACGTGGTCACGCCAAGCCCTGGGATAGCGCAGGGTCAGCTGGTAGCGCTCGTCCCCTTCCACCACCTGGTCCAGCTGGGCGCCGCCGATGCCGTATTTGACCACCTGGGCGATGTCGTCCTGGGTCAGGCCGTAACGAGCCGCCACTGCCAGCTTGGGGGTGATGTCGATATAGCGGCCGGCGGCGGGGCGTTCGGCAAACACCGAGCGGGTCTGAGGCAGCTTGCCGAGGGCTGCTTCCACCTGGGTGCCTATGGCCTGCAGCTGGGCCTGGTCTGGGCCCGCTATCTTGATGCCCACCGGGGTCTTGATACCGGTGGACAGCATGTCGATGCGGGTCTTGATGGGTTGGACCCAGGCGTTGGTGAGCCCCGGCACCTTTACCCGCTGGTCCAGCTCCTCAATCAGCTGGTCCAGGGTCAGGCCGGGACGCCACTGATCCTTGGGCTTGAGGGTGATGGTGGTCTCGAGCATGGTCAAGGGAGCCGGATCGGTAGCGGTTTCGGCGCGGCCGGCCTTGCCGAACACCCGCTGCACCTCGGGCACCGTTTTTATTAATCGGTCGGTCTGTTGCAGCAGCTGCTGGGCCTTGCCCACCGAGATCCCCGGCAGGGTGGTGGGCATGTATAAAAGGTCCCCCTCGGCCATGTCCGGCATGAACTCGGAACCCAGATGCTGCCAGGGATACCAGGCCGACAGGGTAACCAGCAGCGCCGCTACCAGAGTCAGCTTGGGCCACTTGAGTACCAGGTTCAGCAGCGGCTGGTAGAGGGCAATCAGCAGCCGGGACAGGGGGTTGGCGCTTTCCGGGCGCAGCTTGCCACGGATGAAATAGCCCATCAGCACCGGCACCAGGGTCACCGACAGCAGGGCCGCCGCCGCCATGGCGAAGGTCTTGGTCAAGGCCAGGGGGCCGAACAGGCGGCCTTCCTGGGCTTCCAGGCTGAACACCGGCACGAAGGACAGGGTGATGATCAGCAGCGAGAAGAACAGGGCCGGCCCCACTTCGGTGGCGGCCTGGCTGATAAGGCGCCAGTGGTCCTTGGCGGTGGCCGCCTGGCCATGTTCATGCTGCCAGGCTTCCAGGTGCTTGTGGGCGTTTTCCACCATGACGATGGCCCCGTCCACCAGGGCGCCGATGGCAATGGCGATGCCCCCCAGGCTCATGATGTTGGCCGTCACCCCCAATAGCTGCATGCCGATAAAGGACAGCAGTATGGCCAGGGGCAGGGAGATCACCGCCACCAGGGTGGAGCGGGCATGGAGCAGGAACAGCAGGCAGACCAGGGCCACCGCCAGCATTTCTTCCAGCAGCTTGTGCTTGAGGTTGTCCACGGCGCTGTTGATGAGGTTGGATCTGTCGTAGGTGGTGACGATCTCCACCCCCTGTGGCAGCCCCTGCTTTAGCTCGTCCAGCTTGGTCTTGACCGCTGCGATGGTGGCCAGGGCGTTCTCCCCGGAGCGCATCAGGATGATACCGCCCACCACTTCCCCCTGGCCGTCCAGTTCGGCAATGCCCCGGCGCATCACCGGGCCAAGGCGCACCCGCGCCACATCCCCCAGGGTCAGGGCGATGCCGGAGCTGGAGCGCAAGTCCAAGGGCAGGGCCCGCAGCTCTTCCAGGCTGCGCTTGTAGCCGTGCATCCGCACCATGTATTCGGCTTCGGCCATTTCGATAACGGCGCCGCCCACGTCCCTGTTGGCCCTTACTATGGCCTGCTCCAGGTCGCTAAGGCGCAGCCCAAGGCCGGCCAGGCGCACCGGATCGGCCACCACCTGGTAGCTCTTTTCCAGGCCGCCGACGGTGGCCACTTCCGACACCCCGGGCAGGCCCTGGAGTTCGAGCTTGAGGAACCAGTCCTGCAGGGTCTTGAGTTGGGCCAAGTCATGCTGGCCGGTTTTGTCCACCAGGGCGTATTCATAAACCCAGCCCACCCCCGAGGCGTCGGGGCCTATGGCCG
Source organism: Gallaecimonas xiamenensis 3-C-1 (assembly GCF_000299915.1). Taxonomy (NCBI): domain Bacteria; kingdom Pseudomonadati; phylum Pseudomonadota; class Gammaproteobacteria; order Enterobacterales; family Gallaecimonadaceae; genus Gallaecimonas; species Gallaecimonas xiamenensis. The sequence continues at coordinate 66,412 of NZ_AMRI01000012.1, read as the reverse complement.
GCTCTACCCCGGCCGGCAGCTGAGCCTTGGCCTGGTTGAGGTATTCCAGTACCCGCGAGCGGGCCCAGTACGGGTCGGTCTTGTCGTCAAACAGGACATAGACGTAGGAGTCGCCGAAGAAGGAAAAGCCCCGCACCGTGCGGGCTCCCGGCACCGACATCAGCGCCGTGGAAAGGGGGTAGGTGATCTGTTCTTCCACCAACTGCGGCGCCTGGCCCGGGTAGCGGGTTTTAACGATCACCTGAACGTCGGACAGGTCCGGTATGGCGTCGAGGGGGGTGGCCTTCATGGCCTGCCAGCCAAAGAAGGCGGCCAGCAAGGCCAGCACCAACACCATGGCCCTATGGCGCAGGCAGCCGAGGATAAGCTTGGTCAACATGGCCTGCTCCTCAGTGCATGTGCTGGTGGCCTTCGGGCCCCAGGCGGTAGATGGCGGACTTGAGGCTGGCTTCGGCGTCGATGAGGAACTGCCCGGAGATCACCACTTCTTCCCCTTCCTTGAGGCCGTCCAGTATCGCCACCTGGCCGTGGCTTATCTTGTCGTAGTGGACGCTGCGCACCGAAAAGTCCTCGCCGTTGCGGACGATCACCTTGTTGTCGTTGCCGGTGAGGATCAGTGCCTCTTCGGGGATCAGCAGCCGGTTGCGTTCGGGGCCGCCGTAGATGGCCATGTCCACCAGCATGTTTGGCTTGAGGGTGATGCCGGGGTTGGGCAGCACAAAACGGGCCTTGAGGGCGCGGCTGGCGCCGTCCAGTTCCGGGTAGAGGTAATCGAGCTTGCCTTCCAACTGGGTGATGCCAAGGGCCGGCACCTTGATGTCGGCACTGATACCAGGGCTGACCCAGCTGTGCTGATCGGTAAAGACATCGGCCAGCACCCAGACGCTGGACAGGTCCACCACTGCCAGCATTTCCTGTTCGGGTTTGACGTACATGCCGTCCCGCACTGTCAGTTGGCTGACGGTGCCGTCGGCCTCGGCGTAATAGGGCACCCTGTAGAAGCTCTCCCGGCGCTTTTCTATCTGGTTGATGGTGCTGTCGGCCAGCCCCAGCAGCTTGAGGCGGGTACGGGCCTTGGCCAGCAGCCGCTTGCCGCGCTCGTCGGGGCGCTGGCCGTAGCTTTGCACCACCTGTAAGAAGTCGTCCTGGGCCGCCACCAGTTCCGGGGAGTAGAGCCGGTAGAGCAGCTGGCCCTTCTTGACCGGCTCCCCTTCTACCTTGACCCCCAGTTCCTCCACCCAGCCGGAGGCACGGGGGTGGATATGGCGGACCTTGGTCTGGTCATAGGTTACTTCCCCGGCCGTTTCGATGTAGCGCCACAGGGTGCCGCGCTCCACCTTGGCCACGCGGATGGCAAGGTTTTGCTGCATCTGGCTGGGAATGGCGACACTGGCTCCTTGGTCCTCGTCCAGGGACAGGGGCTCCAAGGTCATGCCGCAGATGGGGCAGGTGCCGGGTTCGTTACGCACCACATGGGGGTGCATGGGGCAGACGTATTTGGTGGCCTGGGGCTGCTCGGCCGCAGGCAAGGGGCTGGCGGGCATGGCCTGGTGCAGCAGGTGGTCGGCCGCCGATTGGGCATGGCCAAGGGCTGGCAGCAGCGCCAGCAACAGGTAAAAACGGGACATGACAAAGTCCTCTGCAATCAAAGAAGAAAAAGGTGAAAAGGGCAGAGGATCAGCAGCTGGGAGGTCGTAGGGGCGGCTCGGGGGCCTGGATCAGCGGTTTTTTTACGGCTTGGACCAAAGGTTCCTGGGCCAGGGCCGGGCGGGCCTGGGGCCAAAGGCTGGTCAGGGGCAGCTGGTGCTGGCAAGCCATGTCGCAATGGCAATCGTCGGGCATGGTCTGGCAACAGTCATGATGAGCCTGCCCGGCTTCCACGTGGAAACTGGGAAGGACCAGCAGCAATGTAAACGCCAGCAATAGCCATTTCATGACCGCCAGTATAGGGAGGCCCTGCAGCCCTGGCTAGAAAAATTAGGCAGTTAGCCTTTGATGAAACACAGGGTCCGGGCCGACCCCGAAGGGCATAAGGGGGTATAATGACCCGGTCCAATCGGGAGGAAACATGTCAGCAAGCCCCATAGCCCTCGATATCCGTGCACTCAAGAAAACCTACAAAGGCGGTACCCAGGCCCTCAAGGGCATCGATCTCAAGGTCAGCCAGGGAGATTTTTTCGCCCTGCTGGGCCCCAACGGCGCCGGTAAGTCCACCACCATCGGCATTCTGTCGTCCCTGGTCAACAAAAGCGAAGGCCAGGTCAGCATCTTCGGCCATGACCTCGACATCGACCCGGTGTCGGCCAAGAGCGCCCTGGGCCTGGTGCCCCAAGAGTTCAACTTCAACCAGTTTGAAACCGTGTTGCAGGTGGTGGTGAACCAGGCCGGCTATTACGGCGTGCCCCGGGCCAAAGCCCTGGTCAAGGCCGAGCAGCTGCTCAAGGAGCTGGATCTGTGGGGCAAGAAGGACGCCCGTACCCGGGAGCTGTCCGGGGGCATGAAGCGCCGGCTGATGATAGCCAGGGCCCTGGTTCATGAGCCACGGCTGCTTATCCTCGACGAGCCCACCGCCGGGGTCGATATCGAGATTCGCCGCTCCATGTGGCGTTACCTGCGCCAGCTCAACGAAGAAGGGCTGACCATCATCCTCACCACCCACTACCTCGAAGAAGCCGAGATGCTGTGCCGCAACATCGCCATCATCGACCACGGCCGCATCATCGAGAACACCACCATGAAAGGGCTGCTGGGTAAGCTCAACACCGAGACCTTTATCCTCGACCTGGCCCCCGGTGCCAAGGCCCCGGTACTGGACGGCTTCGACGCCCGCATGCTGGATGACCACAGCCTGGAAGTGCAGGTGGCCAAAAGCGCCGGCCTCAACCCGCTTTTTGCCCAGCTCAGCGCCCAAGGGGTGGAAGTGCTCAGCATGCGCAACAAGGCCAACCGCCTGGAAGAACTTTTTGTCACCCTGGTCGAGAGCGGCCGTAATGGAGGTCAGGCATGAACAGCCGTAACCGTATCGCCCTGAATTCCATCGTCTACAAGGAAATCAACCGCTTCATGCGGATCTGGGTGCAGACCCTTGTGCCGCCGGCCATCACCATGACCCTGTACTTCGTCATCTTCGGCAGCCTGATTGGCAGCCGGGTAGGGCAGATGGGGGGCTTTGACTACATGGAGTTCATCGTGCCCGGCCTTATCATGATGTCGGTGATCACCAACTCCTACTCCAACGTGGCCTCCAGCTTCTTCTCGGCCAAGTTCCAGCGCTTTATCGAAGAGATGCTGGTCGCCCCCATCCCCAACAGCATCATCATCCTCGGCTTCGTGGCCGGCGGCATGGCCAGGGGCCTGCTGGTGGGCATCATCGTGACCCTGGTGTCGCTGTTCTTTGCCGACATCCAGATCCAGCACCCGCTGGTTGTGGTGGCCACTGTGCTGCTCACCTCCCTGCTGTTCAGCCTGGGGGGGCTGCTCAATGCCATCTTTGCCAAGAGCTTCGATGACATCTCCATAGTGCCCACCTTCGTGTTGACCCCCCTCACCTACCTTGGCGGCGTGTTCTACTCCATCAGCCTGCTGCCGGGCTTCTGGCAGGCCCTGAGCCACTTCAACCCCATCCTCTACATGGTCAATGCCTTCCGTTACGGCTTTCTCGGCACCGCCGACATCGCCCTGTGGCAGGCCTTCTCTGTGCTAGGGGTAATGATAGTGGCCATGTATAGCCTGGCCTTTTACCTCATCAAGAACGGCGTCGGACTGCGCCACTGATGGCGGCCAGCAGCGTCACCAGCAACCAGCAAGGGCTGCACCGGCGGCTGCACCAAGAGGTGCGCCGCCATCTTACCAGCCCCTACCAAAAGCCCTACGCCCAGCACAGCCTCGATGCCTTTGAGCGCCTTAAGGCTTGGCTGGCTGGGGACCACAGGCCCTTGGTGCTGGACAGCTGCTGTGGCGTTGGCGAAAGCACGGCGGCCCTGGCCGCCGTGCATTCCGGCGCCAGGGTGCTGGGGGTGGATAAATCGGCCCATCGCCTGGATAAACACGTCCATTATACCGGTGACAGCGACAACTACCTGGTGCTGAGGGCCGATCTTCAGGATCTGTGGCGGCTGATGGCCGATGCCGGCATCCGCCTTAGCCACCATTACCTCTTGTACCCCAACCCCTGGCCCAAGGCGGCGCACCTGACCCGCCGCTGGTACGCGGGGCCCTGCCTGCCGGCCCTGCTGGCTTTAGGTGGCCAGCTTGAAGTGCGTTCCAACTGGGAACTCTATCTTGAGGAATTTGCCGAGGCCCTGGCCCTTGCCGGCATTGCCAGCAGCCAGGGGGCGGTGACGGCTGACCCCATTACCCCCTTCGAGCGAAAATACCTGCAGGCAGGGCAAAGTTGCCGTTGGCTCAGGGCCAATCTCAAGGCATAAAAAAACGCCGGCTGAGCCGGCGTTTTCTTTGGTATCGGATTGCCTTAGGCAACCTGTACCGGAATGTCCTTGCTGGTGCGCACCACGTTGTTCTGGGCGTCCAGGTAGACCAGGCTGGGCTTGTGCTTGAGGGCTTCTTCGGCGTCCAGGCGCACATAGGCGCAGATGATGACGCGATCACCCTGCTTGGCCTTATGAGCCGCAGCACCGTTGACGGAGATCACTTTGGAGCCACGCTCGCCGCTGATGGCGTAGGTGGTGAAGCGCTCACCGTTATCGATGTTGTAGATCTGGATCTCTTCGTATTCCAGAATGCCGGCAGCGTCCAGGAAGTCCTGGTCAATTGCACAGGAACCTTCGTATTCCAAAACAGAGTGGGTAACTCGTGCCTGGTGCAGCTTGCCTTGCAGCATTACTCTTTGCATGGCTTTAAAACCCTTTGTTTCTTCGCGACCTTGTCGGAAAACGCGGTGATCTTACCACGCCGCCGGGGAAAAGTCGGCGCAATATAAACCAAATCTGTTATGCCTGCAAATCCACCAGCAGGTTGTCGATAAGCCGCGCTTTACCGAGGTAGGCGGCGGCCAATATCACCAGTTCCTGGTCCTCTCCGGTGGCTGTTGCCAGGGACTGGGCATTAAGGAGATAGAGGTAATCGGGAGTAAAGCCCGCCTCGCTGAGCTTGGCCTTAGCCTCGTCCACCAGGGCCTCAAAATCCCGGCGCCCGCCCTTGAGGGCATCGGCCATTGCGGTGAGGGCTGCGTACAGGGCTGGAGCCTTGGCACGTTCTTCACCGGTCAGGTAGCCGTTACGGGAGCTCAGGGCCAGGCCGTCTTCGGCCCGCACCGTGGGCACGCCCTGGATGTCGACGGGCATGGCCAGGTCGTCCACCATGCGGCGGATAACGGCCAGCTGCTGGTAGTCCTTCATTCCAAAGCAGGCCAGGTCCGGCTGTACCAGGTTCAACAGCTTGCACACCACAGTCGCCACGCCACGGAAATGACCGGGGCGGGTCTGGCCGCAGTAGAGCTCGGAGATGCCGGGCACTTCCACCTTGGTGTGGTCGTCCATGCCGTTGGGGTAGAGCACCTCGACACTGGGCATGAACAGCAGGTCTACCCCTTCGTCAAAGAGGGCGGCGCTGTCTTCTTCCGGAGTGCGGGGATAGGCCCCCAAGTCTTCGCCGGCCCCAAACTGCAGGGGATTGACGAAGATGGAGACCACCACCCGGTCGGCCTGGTGTTTGGCTTCACGAACCAGGGTCAGGTGACCCTCGTGCAGGTTACCCATAGTGGGAACCAGGGCCACCCTTTCACCTTTCTGGCGCCAGGCTTTGACCTGGGCGCGCAAGTCCTTCACGGAATGCACTGTGCGCATTCGACGGTTACCTCAATCAAACGAATGCTCGGCCGCAGGGAAACGCCCTTCGGCCACGTCGGATACGAAGCGGCTGACGGCGCTTTGCATGTCAGCGGCTTCAATCAGGAAATTCTTGGAAAACTTGGGTATGTGGCCGGCGCTGATGCCGAACATGTCGTGCATCACCAGCACCTGGCCGTCGGTGTCGGGGCCGGCACCGATGCCGATAACCGGAATGCTCAGGGCCTCGGTGACGGCCTTGGCCACCTTCTGGCTGACGCATTCGATGACCAGCAACTGGGCACCAGCCGCTTCCACGGCCTTGGCTTCACGGAGGATCCGCTCGGCGTCTTCCTGGGACTTGCCCTGGACCTTGTAGCCGCCCATGACATGCACGGACTGGGGCATCAGACCGATATGGGCACAGACCGGCACCGAGCGCTCCACCAGGGTACGGATGGTGTCGCAGACCCATTCGCCCCCTTCGAGCTTGACCATCTGGGCACCGGCGCGCATCAGCACGGCGGCATTTTCGCAAGCCTGCTCGGGGGTGGCGTAACTCATGAAAGGCAGGTCGGCCACCACCAGGGCGCTGGCGGTAGCGACGCGCACGCAGCGGGTGTGATAGGCGATATCCTGGACGGTCACGCCCAGGGTATCGTCCAGGCCCTGTACTACGTTGCCCAGGGAGTCCCCGATCAGCAGTACATGGACGCCTTGATCGTCGAAAAGCTTGGCAAAACTGGCGTCGTAGGCGGTAAGGCTGGAGAATTTCTGACCCTGCTGCTTCATCTTGTTCAGGGTCGACACACTGATGCGTTTACGCAGTGCGGCTTCGTTGACTTTGCTCATGGCAAGACCTTCCGAGCGAAATTAGGGCGATTACTCTAACTCAAGGGGCGGCCGTCTCAAAGGGGGGCGGCGACCCGGGCCAGAGTCTGCGCCCTGGGTGCCAGGGCTGCCAAGGGCTGTCTATCTGGTAGTACCAGTTCGGGGGTCAGTTCCAGCAGCGGCACTATCACAAATTCCCGCTCTTTCAGGCCGGGATGGGGCACCTGCAGGCGCGGGTGCTCTATGGGCTCCTGGCCGTACAGCAGCAGGTCCAGATCCAGGGTGCGTTCCCCCCAGCGGCGCAACCTGACCCGTCCTTGGCGCTGCTCTATGCCTTGCAGGGCGTCCAGCAGTGCCAGGGGCGCTAGATGGGTGTCCAGCAGCGCCACGGCGTTGACGTAGTCGGGTTGGTCCTGGGGACCCATGGGCTTGGAGGCGTAGAAACTGGAACTGCCCAGCAGGCGGCTGCCGGGCAGGGCCGCCAGGGCATGGAGGGCATGCCACAACTGGCGGGCAGGGCTGGCAAGGTTACTTCCCAGCCCTATGTAGGCCTGGGTCATTCCTGGGCCTGGGGCTTACGGGGGCGGCGTTTGCGGGGCTTGCGCCGCTTGGGGCCCTTGGCTTCAAAGAGGCTGGACACCAGCTGGCGGCGGCCCGGCTCCCCTTGTTCCTGATACTCCTGCCACCACTGGGCCAGGGCCTTGATCTCCTTGCCTTCCACTTCGCCACGCATTTCCAGGAAATCAAAGGCGGCACGGAAGCGCGGGTGTTCGAACAGGCGCTCGGCACGGCGACCGGCCCGCTTGTCCAGGCGGGTTTGCAGGGTCCAGATCTCGCGGATGGTGGTTGTAAAACGGCGCGGAATGGCGATGCGACGGCACTGGTCGTCCAGCACCTCGTTCATGGCGATCTGGTAGGCGTCGTTGGTGGGCAGGCCGGATTCGAGCAGGATGTCCTGGGCACGCATGTCCAGCAGTGGCCAGAGGAAGGCGGCGAACAGGTAGGCTGGGGTGCTCTTCTGATCGGTCCTGACCCTGTGGTCGGTGTTTTCCAGGGCCATCTCGATAAAGCGCCTGGCTTTGGGATCGTCAAGGAAAGGCACCAGACTCGGGAACAGACGCTGGAACAGGCCGTAGTCGCAGAGCATGCGGAAGTTGTCCAGGCCGTGGCCGGCCATAAACAGCTTGAGGCACTCTTCGAACAGGCGGGCTGCGGGAATATCGTCCAGCAGCGGCGCCAGCTCGCGGATCGGCTTGGCGGTGTCCGGGGCTATGCTCATGTCCAGCTTGGTGGCAAAGCGCACCGCCCTTAGCATCCGCACCGGGTCTTCGCGGTAGCGGGTCGCCGGATCGCCAATCAGCTCGATACGACGTTGCTTGAGGGCCCTTAGGCCACCGGCGAAGTCGAGGATGCTGTAGTCGGCAATGTTGTAGTAAAGGGCGTTGATGGTGAAGTCGCGGCGCAGGGCGTCTTCTTCCACCGAATCGGAATAAGCGTTGTCCCGCAGCAGCATGCCCTCGTCGGAGCGGGCCGCATCGGGGTTGTCGGTGAGGCTGCCCCTGAAGGTGGCCACTTCAATGATCTCGCGGCCAAACAGGATATGGGCCAGGCGGAACCGGCGGCCAACCAGGCGGCAGTTACGGAACAATTTACGGATATCGTCGGGCCGGGCGTTGGTGACGATATCGAAATCTTTGGGGTGCAGGCCCAGCAGCAGATCGCGCACGCCACCACCCACCAGGTAGGCTTCATAGCCGGCCTTGTTGAGGCGGTAGAGCACCTTGAGGGCGTTGTCGCTGATGTCCTTGCGGCTGATCGAATGTTCGTCCCTGGGGATCAGGGTGCTGTCTTGGGCTTCTTTACCGCCAACTACGCGGCGGCAAAAATCAATGACTCGGGAAATAATGGCGTTCACCTGAGCGTTGAAGCTGTTCTGTCAAGGCGCAAATCATACCCGAGCTTGCCCCGGTTGAGAATCATCCAGGTAAGGCCATTGGGCTATAGCGGCTTGCAGTAGCTCTTCTTTGTTGTCGGTATCCGGCGTTGCCAGGCCCAGGTAACCCAGGGCTTGGCGCAAGGCCGGTAGTGGATTGGCATCGTCTATGGGGGCGGCATGATTCTGCTTGGAAAGCTTCTGGCCGTCTTGCCCCAATACCAGGGGCAGGTGCAGATAACGGCAGGCCGGGGCACCAAGGGCCCGATACAGCTGTAACTGCCAGACGGTGGCCTCAATAAGGTCACTGCCCCTGACGATATGGGTCATGCCTTGGTCGATATCGTCGCTGACCACCGCCAATTGGTAGGCATAAAGGCCGTCCTTGCGGTGGATAATAAAGTCTTCCGCTGCCAGGGCAGGGGGGACGGTCAGAGTGCCTTGGCGGCGATCGAAAAAGGCCTCCAGAGGGGCCTCGTTCAAGAACCGCAGGGCGGCCGGACTGGCCTTGTCCGGCGGGCAACAATGCTGGCGCTGGTGCAGCCCCTGGGCCTTGAGCTGCTTGCGGGTGCAGGCGCAGCGGTACAGCAGGCCCTGGCTCTCCAGGTGTGCCAACAGGGCGTCATAGTCGCCGTGATGCTGGCTTTGGTAGCGCACCTTGTCGTCCCAATGCAGGCCAAAGGCTTCCAGGGTACGGAGGATGGCGTCGCTGGCGCCTGGCATTTCACGGGGAGGGTCTATGTCTTCGATGCGGACCAGCCAGCGGCCTTGGTTGGCGCGGGCGTCCAAAAAAGAACCTAGGGCCGCCACCAGGGAACCCAGGTGTAGCGGCCCAGAAGGACTGGGGGCAAAACGCCCCACATAACCGGCCATCAGCCAGCCATTTGCTTCTCGCGGATCTCCGCCAGGGTTTTGCAGTCGATGCAAAGCTCGGCAGTAGGACGGGCTTCGAGGCGGCGGATGCCGATCTCAACGCCACAGGACTCGCAGAAGCCGTAGTCACCGTCTTCGATGATCTGCAGGGTTTTTTCAATCTTCTTGATGAGTTTGCGCTCGCGGTCGCGGGTGCGCAGCTCCAGACTGAACTCCTCCTCCTGGGAGGCCCTGTCCGCCGGGTCGGCGAAGTTGGCTGCTTCATCCTTCATGTGGGTCACGGTGCGATCCACTTCTTCCCTGAGCTGGCGACGCCATGCTTCGAGGATCTTGCGAAAATGCGCAAGCTGACCCTCGCTCATGTACTCTTCGCCTGGCTTCTCTTGATAAGGCCCCACGCCGGCAATCGCCAGTACCCCCAGGGAGCTTGTCTTTTTGATTTCAGCCATGCTGACTCTCCTAATCACCAGGATGATGTGAGCCTTCAGCTCGTTTAAGGCGGCTATCTATAGCAGATAGTCCCGGCCAGGACAACGTCTAGATGACGACTTTCACAGGCCTGTCAAGAACCATTGTGTCTTTATCGATCCGGGCCTTGCGGGCCAATACCTTTACACCGGCCTGTACCACCTCTGTAAGCCTTTGAGCATAGGCCGGATCGATGTGGCTGGCCGCCTGCACTTTATCGATACCTGTGTGCAGTACTGTAAACAAAAGTGCAGCTTCCTCGCCTGCCTGCACCTTGGCGACCAGAGCGTCCAGATGCTTGAGGGCCCTTTGGCTTTTCGCGTCGGGAAAAGCACCCAGGCCATCCCCCAGGTGCAGGGTGACGCTTTTGACCTCCAGCCACAGCCGTCGGCCCTGGCCTTCCAGTACGAAGTCGACCCGGCTGCCATGGCCGTCGGCCTGTTCAGGCAGCACCTTGTCTGCCCAGGCCAGCTCTTCGATGCTGCCCTCGGCCAGGGCCTCTTTTACCAGGCTGTTGGCCCTGGCAGTATTGATGCAAATCAGGTGGCCGTCCTTTTCGGTCAGTTCCCAGCTGCCTACCAGTTTCTTTTTGGGACTGGGGTCGTAGCGGTACCAGATGCTGTCGCCACTGTCGCCACAGCCGGTCATGGCGCCGGTGTTAGCACAGTGGATGGTCAGTTCACCACGGGGGCTGTCGATGTCGGCCAAGAAACGCTTGTAACGGCGGATAAGGGTCGCCCTTTCCAAGGGCGGCTGAAACTTCATGGGGCCTCTCTGGGTTCGCCAAAGCCCCTAGTGTATGCTCTTTATCTTGTTTATCCCCAATTCGCCGTCCCTAAGGAGTCTTTGATGAGTGATTGGTTGAAGGTCAATTTGTCTGCCCAAACCGCAGCCGCCCAATGGGGCCCCAATGCCCTGCTGAGCTTTAACGAAGGCAGCGCCACTGTCCACGCCACCGAGCGCCGCCGTATCCAGCAGGCCGGCCGCCGCCTGCGCAGCCAGGGCCTGACCCAGGTCGAGTTGGGCGAAGGTTTCGGCCAGGAGCAGCAGTGGGCCTTTGCCGAAGGCTTCATGTCCGCCCTGGGCGGCGAGCAAATTCGTTGGGCCGGTGACAGCGCTGAACTTGAAGCCCGCTTCAAGGTAGCCCGCTGGGTGCGCGACATCACCAACAAGGGCCCCGAGCAGCAATCTCCCCAGATGCTGGCGTCCGAAGCTGCTTCCTTTATTACTGCTCTGGGTGGTGAAAAGGTCAGCTATAAGATGATCTCCGGCGAGGCCCTCAAGGATGCCGGCTGGACCGGCCTATACAATGTGGGCCGAGGTTCAGAGCGCCCCCCTGTGATGCTGGTGCTGGACTATAACCCCGGTACCGAAGACACCCCGGTGGCCGCCGCCCTGGTGGGCAAGGGCATTACCTTTGACTCAGGTGGCTACTCCATCAAGGCCTCCGAAGGCATGCTCTATATGAAGGCCGACATGGGCGGCGCCGCCATGGTGGCCGGTGGCCTGGCCCTGTCCATACTGCGTGGCCTGCAAAAGCGGGTGCGGCTGATCCTCTGCTGCGCCGAGAACCTGGTGTCCGGCAATGCTTACAAGCTAGGTGACGTGCTGACTTATAAGAACGGCACCACAGTCGAGATCGTCAACACCGACGCCGAAGGCCGCCTGGTATTGGCCGACGGCCTGTTGGTGGCCAGCGAGTCCGGTGCGCCGCTTATCATCGATGCCGCCACCCTCACCGGCGCCGCCGTTACCGCCGTGGGCAGCAGCTACAACGCCCTCTTTGCCCTGGACCGGGAGATGGCCGCCAAGGTTAACGCCATTGCCAATGCCGAAGACGAGCCAGCCTGGCCGCTGCCCTTGGAGCCCTTCCACCAGTTCGAGTGCCCCAGTGCCTACGCTGACACCGCCAACAGCCGACCGGTTAAAGGTGGCGGTGCCGGTGGCGCGTCCAATGCCGCCGGCTTCCTGTCCCGCTTTGTGCGTGACCAGGGGCAAGGCTGGGTACACCTGGATTTGGCCGCCTGTTTTAACAACAACGAGAACGGCCTCTGGTCGGCCGGTGCCACGGCGCGGGGTATCCGCACCATAGCCCGCAGCTTGTTGGACTTGACCTGAGTTGCAACGATGTTAAAAAAGAGGGCTTAAGCCCTCTTTTTTATATCTAGGATTTAATGATTATGACAAGGACGTGGTTGTTCCTGCTGTCGTTGCTTCCCTGCCTGACCTTGGCTGCTGAAGCGTTACCCTCCGACATTCCTCTGGCTGACTTTGCCAGCCACCCGAAATTCCAAGAGATCAAGATCTCGCCTGACGGCAGTTATTTGGCCGCCAAGATCCAGAATGATGAAGGCAATATGGGGTTGGCCGTGCTTAAGCGCGGGGAAAGGGATCTCGGTATTGCTTCGGTCATGCAGTTCAACGGGCAGGATTCCCTTGGCTCATTCTACTGGGCGAATAACGAACGCTTGATCATGACGATCACGCGCCAGTTGGGTTCATTCGATCGGCCAGCAGGAACCGGTGATTTGTTCGCCATGAATGCTGATGGCAGTAAAAAGATGATGATCTTCGGCCCCAGAGGCGAACGGCAGAAAACTTATGCCGGATCACAGATCATCAGCTTCCTCAAAGGCAATGATGATGAAGTGCTACTGGCTACTCAGCCGTTTGGCCTGAAAGATGCGTCTTATCCCACCGTCTATCGCCTCAATATCTACTCTGGTCGTCTGATCAAGGTGACCAAACCGCCAGTCAAGGGCTTCAATGTGTTGGCGGACAATAAAGGACAGGTGCGATTTGCTGTCGGTGCCGATTTGAAGAAGGGGAATGAAAACGTCGTCATCTATCGTGACAGTGCTGATGATGACTGGCGTGAATTGGCGCGTTTCAGTGAAGAAAAAGGCGAAGGCCTTATGCCCATTGCCTTTTTCAAAGACAACAAGAGGGTGATCGCCAGTACCCAGGGCGGCTCTGCCGGCGACACTGCGGGCATTGTTGTCCTCGATACCAGTACTGGTAAGAAAACCAAGCTGTATCAGCGGGATGATGTAGATGTCTCACCTATCATCGCTATCGACAGTGAGGGTGAGCGACAGGTTATCGGTGCGACTTGGAATTCGGGAAAACCAGAGCAGGTGTTCTTTGACTCGGCAAACGATCAAGACTACGTATCGGATTACAAAGGTTTGATTGCGGCTTTCCCTGACAAGGCGGTCAGCATCACGTCTGCAACCCGCGATATGCGGGAAATGGTCATCGCCGTATATGCGGATAATGAGCCCGGTCAGTTTTATCTGTTCAATCGAGAAAGCAAGCAAGTCACTTTCCTGCTGAGCGCAATGCCCTGGCTTGACTCTAAGTTGCTTGCCAAGGTCCGGCCCATTTCCTATCAGGCCCGGGATGGCAAAACCATACACGGCTATTTGACGCTACCCAAAGGCAAAAACAAAGACTTACCGCTGGTAATGATGCCTCACGGCGGCCCCCATGGTGTCCGTGATGAATGGGGCTATGACCCTTCCGTACAGGTCCTTGCCAGCCGTGGTTACGCTGTCTTCCAGCCAAACTTTCGTGGGTCAGGTGGCTTTGGCAGTGATTTCATGGCTGCGGGCTATAAGAAATGGGGCACCAGCATGATCGACGATATGACCGATGGGGTTAACTACCTTATCGGCCAGGGGATCGTTGATAAAAACAGAGTCTGTTCCATGGGTGGATCCTATGGTGGCTATGCGGCGGTGATGAGCGCCGAGCGCGAACCTGATCTGTACCGCTGCGCCGTGGGTTATGTGGGAGTCTATGACCTGGAAATGCTATCCAGCCATCCAGGCGCTTACCGTGGCTTGGGCTCTGACAACTTCCGCAAGAAAGTCTTGCCAGATAGCGAAGCAGAATTGCGGGCCCAGTCGCCTCGGTACCAGGTGGCCAAGCTTAAGGCGCCGGTGCTGATCGTAGCCGGTGGTAAGGATGAAATTGCTCCTATAGAGCACTCCGAAGCCCTGCGCGATGCCATGGAGGCGGCAGGTAAGCCCTACGAGTGGTATGTAGAGCCCAATGAGGGGCACGGGTTTTACCTGCCAGAGCATAACCAGGAACTCTACAAGCGGGTACTCACTTTCCTGGATAAGCACATAGGCCAGTGATCGGGCTTGTTTGAAAGGTCGCTTTAGGCCAAGCTGTGACGCCTCCTTCGGGAGGCGTTGTTGTTTTAATCGGCAGGTGATGGATGAATTTGGTAGTACGTTTGCTGATCGGCTTGGCTTTCGGGGTGCTTTGCGGCCTGCTGGCGCCGGAGTTGTTGGTCAGGTTGTTGATGACGGTGAAAGCCATAGTGGGTGAGCTGATCGGCTTTTCGGTGCCCTTGATATTGCTGTTCTATATCAGCTCTGGCATCGCCAGCCTGCCGGCCGGGTCGGGCAGGTTATTGGGGCGGACCCTGGGCCTGGCCTATGGTTCAACCTTGCTGGCCGGTACCCTGGCCTTCCTGGTGGCGCGCTACGTGTTGCCCATCTTGGTCAGTCCCCATCAGTTGGCTGGCGATACCGGCCAGCAGCTGACGCCCTTTTTCACCCTGGCTATTCCTGCCCCCATGGCGGTGATGACGGCCCTGGTGCTGGCCTTTGTGCTGGGCCTGGCCCTGGCCGGTCGTGAGTCGGCCTTGCGCCAGGTGCTGGAAGACGGCAAGGGGGTGGTGGAAAAACTGCTGGCCAATCTCATTATCCCGGCCCTGCCATTCTATATTGCCGGTGAGTTCGCCCAGATGACCTTCGAAGGCAAGGTATGGTCAACCTTGCAGACTTTCGGCCTGGTGCTGGTGATGGCGGTGATGCTGCACTGGCTTTGGCTGGCGGTGCTCTACGGGGCGACGGGGGCAGTCCGGGGGCGCTCTGGGCTGCTGCTGCTCAAAACCATGGTGCCGGCCTATGTGACGGCCATCGGCACCATGTCCAGCGCCGCCACTATCCCGGTGGCCTTGCGCCAGGCCAAGAAGAACGGTGTATCCGAGCCGGTGGCCGATTTTGCCATGCCGCTGCTGGCCAACATCCACCTGTCCGGTTCCACTATTACCCTGGTCAGCTGCACCACGGCGGTGATGCTGCTCAACCCTGAACTGGGTATTCCCGACTTGGGCACCATGCTGGGCTTTATCCTGATGTTGGGGGTAACCATGATTGCGGCCCCCGGCGCACCGGGTGGAGCGGTAATGGCGGCCCTGGGCTTGCTGTCCTCCATGTTGGGCTTCAGCGAAGCCAACCTGGCGCTGATGATTGCCCTGTATCTGGCCCAGGACAGCTTCGGTACCGCCTGTAACGTTACAGGGGACGGCGCACTGGCTCTGCTGGCCGACTCGGCTCAGCCGAAGTTGGCCACCGACAGGTAACGCCCCTGGTCTGAATGGAAGAGGTCAAAGCCGGTCACCGACAGGGTCAGGGCCGGTGGCGCCAGGCGCGGCACCAGGGGCTGGTGCTGGGCCCTGGCCAAGGTCAGGTGCGGCTGGTAGCGGCGCTTGTCACAAAAGCCCCCCAGGTCGCAGCTGAGCTGCTGCAGGGCGGTAGCCAAGGCCAGCAAGGGCGCTGGCGGCTGGCTGGGGGCCAGAAAGCTGATGCCGCTGCGTGGCCATTGGCCGAAACTGTCCAGGGTCAGGGAAAAGGGACTGAAGGGCAGGGCGGCGGCCCCGGCAAGGGCTTGCTCCAAATGACCCTGGGGCAGCTCCCCCATAAAGGCCAGGGTCAGGTGATAGTTGCGGGCCGGCACCGCCTTGGGCAGATGGCCAAGGGCTGCCCGGCTCCACTGCTGCACCTGCTCGCTGTCGGCCCTGTCCAGGGCAATGCCGAAAAATAGTCTCATGCTCATCATGTTACACTGCCGCTTCCCCTTTCATTGAGGAAGTTCGGCCTTGCATTCCCTGCCTGTGGACGAGGTACTGGCGCAATTGGTCACAGACCTGGCCCGCCATGACCGCGTGATCCTTGAAGCTCCCCCCGGCGCCGGTAAATCAACCCAGGTCCCTTTAGCGCTGCTTAAGGAGCTTGAAGGCCGCATCATTATGCTTGAACCACGGCGCCTGGCTGCCCGCAGCCTGGCCCGTTACTTGGCTGCCCGTTTGGGGGAGAAACCGGGAGAAACCGTTGGCTATCGAACCCGTACCGACAGCGCCGTGGGGCCAGCTACTCGGCTTGAGATCGTCACCGAGGGAATACTGGTTCGCCGCTTGCAGCAGGACCCGGAGTTGGCCGGGGTCAGCCTGGTCATCTTCGACGAATTCCACGAGCGCAATTTGTTTGGGGATCTGGCTCTGGCCCTGATCCTGGACGTTCAGGAGGGGCTGCGGGACGATCTTAAGATCCTGGTGATGTCTGCCACCCTGGACGGGGAGCGCCTCAAGGCCTTCCTCAGCCCCTGCGCCAGCCTTAAGAGCGAAGGGCGCAGCTTCCCGGTGGAGGTGCGCTACCAGGCCCCCAAGGCCAACCAGCCCTGGGTGGGCCTGTGCGAGTCGGTGGTGCTCAATGCCTTGGCCGGTGAGCCCGGCTCCATGTTGGTATTTCTACCGGGTGGCGGTGAGATACGCCGCCTGGCCGAACGCCTGGAAGGGCGGTTGCCGGCGGATGTCAGCCTCTACCCCCTCTATGGCGATCTAGACAAGGCCCTGCAAGATGCCGCCATAGCGCCGCCGGCCCAGGGCCAGCGCAAACTGGTGCTGGCCACCCCCATTGCCGAGACCTCCCTGACCATCGAAGGGGTGCGGGTGGTGGTGGACAGCGGCTGGTGCCGCCGCCCTGTGCTGGACAGTGCCACCGGCATGAGCCAGCTCAAGCTGTGCCGCATCTCCCAGGCTTCCGCTACCCAGCGGGCCGGCCGGGCCGGGCGTCTGGCGCCGGGCATTGCCATCCGTCTGTGGGGGGAAAGCCAGCAGCAGAGCCTGGTGGTCCAAACCCCGGCAGAGATCATGGAAGCAGATCTCGGTCCCCTGGCCTTGGAACTGGCCCTGTGGGGCATAGCCCAGCCGGCGGAACTGCGCTGGCTGGACCTGCCGCCGCCACGCCCCTGGCGTGACGCCCAGACGTTGTTGGACCAGCTTGATGCGGTGCAGGGCGGCAAGATCACCGCCGCCGGCAAGGCCATGGGCCGGCTCGGTTGCCATCCCAGGCTGGCCCACATGCTGACCCGGGTGGCCTCTGAGGCCAGCGCCAGCCTCAAGGAGGCCTGCCTGCTGGCCGCCCTTTTGGAAGAGCGCGATCCCATGGGCCACTGGGACAGCGATCTGGCCAGCCGCCTGTCGGCCCTGGGCCAGCATCCCATCCGCCGCCAGGCCGAGCGCTACCAACGCCAGCTAAAAGGGCAGGGCGGTGCTGCCTGGTCTTTGGGCGCCATCTTGAGCCTGGCCTACCCCGAACGCATTGCCCAGCAGGTGGCGCCTGGCCGCTATCGCCTGGCCATGGGCCGGGGCGCGGTGCTGGCCGAAGGAGACAGGCTCTGGGGCAGCCCCTGGCTGGTGGTGGCGCAGATGAGCGGTGACAAGGGCGACGCCCTTATTCGCCAGGCCGCCCCTGTAGATGAAGCGGACTGGCGGGCCCTGCACCAGCGCCATATCCAGTGGCAACCCAGGCTGGACTGGGCCGGTGAGCGGCTGGTGGCTGTTGAGGAAGAGCGCTACGGCGCCCTGGTGCTGGCCAGCCGGCCCTTGCCCAAGCTGGACCAAAGTGAAAGGACCAAGGCCCTTTGCGACTGGCTACGCCGCCAGGGCAGCGATGCCCTCCCTTGGGACGAGCAGTGCCGCCAGTGGCAGACCCGGGTGCAGTGTGCCGCCCGCTGGCTGCCCGAGCAGCCCTGGCCGGTGGTGGATGATGCCAGCCTGCTGGCCGAACTGGAAAACTGGCTGGGGCCCTATCTTGGCAATATCACCAGCAAACAGGCCCTGGCCAAGGTGGATTTGTTCGCTGCCCTGCAGTCGCTGTTACCCTGGCCCTTGCCGTCTGTGCTGGCCAGCCAGTTGCCGACCCGCCTGGAAGTGCCCACCGGCCAGCAGTTCGCTCTGGAATACCGGGAGGAGGAGCCGCCGGTGCTGTCAGTGCCGATTCAGGCCCTTTATGGTCAATTGGCGTCTCCTACCATCTGCGAAGGCCGGGTCACCGTCACCTGCGCCCTGTTGTCGCCGGCCCGCCGGCCCTTGCAGGTGACCCGGGATCTGGCCGGCTTCTGGGCCGGCAGCTACGGTGAAGTGCGCAAGGAAATGCGTGGCCGTTATCCCAAGCATGAGTGGCCGGAAGACCCGGCTAATGCCAAGCCCACCCGCTTTACCAAGAAACGCCAGCAGAGTGAGAGCCAGTGACTAAGAAGAAGACCACCGCCAAGAAAAGTGCCCCGGCCAAGGCCAGCCGGCGCAAGCGCATACTGATGTGGACCCTGAAGATAGGGCTGGCCCTGCTGGCGGCCCTGGCCCTTTATTGTGTTTACCTCGACGGCCAGGTACGTAGCCGTTTCGAAGGGCAAACCTTCCAGCTACCGGCGCAGATCTACTCGCGCCCCCTGGCCCTCTATGCGGGGGCGCCACTGTCCCGAGACCAGCTCATCGAAGAGCTGCGCCTGCTCAAGTACCGCAAGGTGGCCAACCCGGACCAGCCGGGGGAGTTTTCCGCCTCCGACACCAAGGTGGAAGTGTTCAGGCGCACCTTCCTGTTTCCCGAAGGCCAGGAACCGGCCCGCCGACTGATGGTGGTGTTTGACGGTGACAGGGTTGATGAGGTCTACGACAGCCAAAGCCAGCAGCCCCTGGCGGTAGAGCGGGTTGAGCCGTTGCTGGTGGAACTGCTGTCCCAGAGCACCGACGAGGAAGAACGGATCTTCGTGCCCTTGGAAGAAATGCCGCCGCTGCTGCCCAAGACCCTGATCCAGGTGGAAGACCGCAAGTTCTATGAGCATTACGGTGTTTCTCCCCTGTCCATTGCCCGGGCCTTCTGGGTCAATATGAAGGCCGGCCATACGGTGCAGGGAGGCTCCACCCTGACTCAGCAGCTGGCCAAGAACTTCTTCTTGACCAGGGAAAAGAGCCTGGTGCGCAAGTTCAATGAAGCGCTGATGGCGCTGATCATCGATCTGCGTTACGACAAGGACAGGATCCTTGAGGCCTATCTCAACGAGATCTTCCTGGGCCAGGCCAGCGCCCAGGCGGTGCACGGCATGGGCCTGGCTTCGCGTTTCTACTTTGGCCGCCCCGCCTCTGAACTGACCCCGGACCAGGTGGCACTGCTGGTGGGTATCATCAAGGGCCCCTCCTATTACGACCCCCGCCGCCACCCCGACCGGGCCCGCAAGCGCCGCGATCTGGTGCTTAAGGTGATGCTTGAAGACAACCTCATCGACAGCAACACCTATCAGCGCTCGGTGATGGCGCCCCTGGGGGTCAGCAAGGAGCGCAACCTGCTCAGCGCCACGGTACCTGCCTATATGCAGGCGGTGCGCCGTGAGCTGGCCGGCATAGTGCAACCCTTTATCGAAGACGAGCAGGGAGTCAGGGTCTTCACCGGCCTGGAGCCTTTGGCCCAAAAGGCCCTGGAGAAGGCCATCGACAGCAGTTTTGCCAACATTGCCGGCAACAAGCCCCTGGAGATGGCGGCGGTGGTCTCCGACCCCCGCACTGGCCTGGCCAAGGCCATGGCCGGCGGCAAAACGGTGGACTTTGCCGGCTTCAACCGGGCCCTGGATGCCAAACGGCAGATCGGCTCCCTGGCCAAGCCGGCGGTGTACCTGACCGCCCTGTCCGAGCCCGAGTTCAACCTGGCCACGCCCCTGGACGACCAGCCCGTCACCCTGCGTTCGCAAAACGGCGATGTCTGGGAACCCAAGAATTATGATCGCCAATTCAGGGGCAAGGTCGCCTTGGTGGATGCCCTGTCCCACTCCTTGAACGTGCCCACCGTCAACCTGGGCATGAAGCTGGGAGTGCCGGCGGTGCTGGATACCTTCAGGGCCCTGGGGGTCCATGGTGACCTGCCTCCCTATCCCTCGGTGTTCCTGGGCACCGCTGCCCTGTCGCCCTGGCAGGTCAACCAGATGTATCTGACCCTGGCCAAGGGAGGCGCCCAGGTGCCCCTGGCTGCCGTGTCCGAGGTGACCAGTGGCAACGGCAAGCTGCTTTGGAAGCGCTCCGACAAGGCGGTGCAGACCGTCAGCAAGGAAGGGGCCTTCCTGACCGACTATGCCCTGACCGAGGTGATGAACCAGGGCACCGGCCGCTTCGTTGGCCGCCGTTTCCCCGGCAAGCTGCTGGCGGGTAAGACCGGCACCACAGACGATCTGCGCGATTCGTGGTTTTCCGGCTTTGACGCCCGCGACGTGGCCACCTTCTGGGTGGGCCAGGACGACAACGGTGCCACCAACCTGACCGGTGCTACCGGTGCCCTGCGCCTTTATGGGCGCTACCTGGATTACCGCCGTCCCATCAGCCTGCGGCTGCGCCCACCCAGTGACGTGGTGGATGCCCTTTTCGACGAAGAAGGTAACTACCTGGGGGACTGCAACCGCACCGGCCGTCTACTGCCCGCCGACGGCCGCAACCTGCCCGAGGTCAAATGCGACCGATTGCGGGGCTTCCTGGACCGCCTTTTTGGCAATTAATCGAAAAAGCCGGAGACTGTCTCCGGTTTTTTAATACAGCCTTAAGGTTGAATAAATTGCTGCCTAGGCAATAAAATAGATGTCAGTTTTATTGCAGAGTCAGCCATGGTCCGCGCCCGTACTCCCACCTGCCAGCATGAAGAGACCGTCGACCCCGTCGGCGATCTGGGCTGGCTGTTGGTTACCGCCCGTAACCAACTGATGCGCAAAGTCGACAAAGTGTTGGCGCCGTTGGACCTAACCACTGCCCAGTACGGGGTTGTCGCCAGCCTTGCCAAAGGCCGGGCCGATACCCCGGCCCAGCTGTGCGACCTGTTGGATTATGACAGGGGCGCCATGACCCGGCTGTTGGACAGGGTGGAGGCCAAGGGCCTTATTCTGCGCCTGCCCAACGAAGCAGATAGGCGTTGTGTCACCCTGAAACTGACGGACAAGGGCCTGGCCCTGTATCCCCAGGTCCAGCCGCTGATCCGCTCTGTCTATTTGTCCGCCCTGGGTTGCTTTGACGAAGCCGAGGCCGAGGCGAAGCAACTGGCCACCCTGTTGTGCCGGCTCATCGCCAACCTGGACTGACCCTGCTCTTCTTTTTCGGTTGAGGCCCCCGGCTTAGCGCTGGCGGGGGCTCTTTGGTCCCTCTGGGATAGTGCGCTTTTGCTGTAGAGGTTTGCTTTATGGATAAGCTGAAAAGCCGGGTGTTGACGGCCCTGGCACGCCAGTTCCCCGATCGGTCCTTCGCCTATGACAAGCTGACGGTGATGCACAAAGGGCGTTTTGCCAATGCCATCGTCTTTCGTTACTGCGATGACGGCCTTGACCTGGTTATCAAGGATTTCTCCCATTGCCCCCTGCCGGTGCGTTGGACCGCCGGGCGCTTTTTTATCGGCCGTGAAGCCAAGGCCCTTGGCCGCCTGGGGGGGATCAAAGGGGTGGCGGCCAGCTACTATCGCCTCAGCCCACTGATGCTGGCCTATCCCTTTATCGCCGGCCAGCCCCTGCGCAGCCTGACCCGCAGCGGAGAAACCCTGCCCAGGGGCTTTTTCGAGTCACTGGAAAAGATGGTGGGGCAGATGCACCGCCGGGGCGTGGTGCATCTGGATCTTCGCAACCTGGGTAATGTACTGAGGGGAGACGACGGCCAACCTTATTTCATCGACTTTCAGTCATCCATGCGCTTTGGGCCTTTCCCCCGTTGGGTGCAGACCTTTATGCGTGGTGCCGACCTGTCCGGTGTCTACAAGGCCTGGCGGGCTCTTTGTGACGAGCCCCTGCCGGCACGCAAGGGGCGCTTCTTCGACAACTTCGCCCAGGTGCGCAAACGCTGGATCTTCAAGGGTTACCCTCTGACCCGCACCGCCAACAGAATGAAACTGCTCAGCACCCAATTGGCCAGCGGTGAGCTGCTGCGCAACTTCCTGGAGCGTTTCTTCTAGGCCTTGAGGTGCCAGGTAGCGCCCTGGCACTGCAAGCGTGCCAGCAGCGTCAAGGGATCCAAGGGGCGGCTCAGCAGGTAGCCCTGCACCAGGGGGCATTGCAGGGTTTCCAGCAATGCCTGCTGCTCGGCCGTCTCCACCCCTTCTGCCACCACATCCATGCCCAGCTTCTGGGCCGTGGCCACAAAGGCTGCCACCAGGGCGTACTCGCGGCCCTTGGCCGGCAGCGCCTGCACAAAGCTCTTGTCGATTTTCACCACCGTAAAGGGGTGCTCGGTGAGGTAGCGCAGGGACGAGTAGCCGGTACCGAAATCGTCCAGGGCCAGCCTGACCCCCAGCTCCGCAATGCGGGCCAGGGACAGGCGAACCTGGGGATGGGTGTCGTCCAGTACCACCCTTTCCGTCAATTCCAGTTCCAATTGCCCCGGCGCCAGCCGGTAGCGGGCCAGCAGGGCTTCGAGCTGCGGTATCAGTTCTGGACTGCGCAGCTGCCGGGCTGACAGGTTGACGGCCATGGTTGGGGCAAAGCCCTGGTCACGCCATTGGGCCAACTGCCGGCAGGCTTCTTCCAACACCCAAAGGCCTATGGCCAGGATCTGGCCGTTCTCTTCGGCCAGGGGAATAAACTGGTCTGGCGGTACCAGGCCCAGCTTGGGGCTGTGCCAACGCAGCAGGGCTTCGACCCCGGTAACCTGGCCATCTGCCAGGCGCAGCTGTGGCTGGTAGACCAGGGTGAACTCACCATTGGCGATGGCCTGGCGCAAGGCCGACTCCACCACCAGTCGCCTGGACAGGGACGCATTCAGGGCCGGGGTAAAGAAGCGGTAGTGGGTGTCGTCGGACTCTTTGGCCTGGATATGGGCCACGTCGGCATTGCGGATCAGTACCGACGGGTCTTGGCCGTCTTCGGGGTAGATGGCGATACCGATATGGGCGTCCGCCTTGATCAGCTTGCCGTTGATGCTGAACGGCTCGGCTAGGCAGTCCAGCAGCTTCTGGGCTACCACTTCGGCGGTCTTGGCCTTGGCGGCCCTTTCCAGCAGCACCAGAAATTGGTCGGAACCTAACCTGGCCAGGGTGTCGGCAGGGCGTAGGGCGGCCCGCCAGCGCGCGGCCACCGCCGCCAACAGCTGGTCTCCCAGCCAATGGCCATGGCTGTTGTTGATGTCTTTGAAACGGCTCAGGTCGGCAAAGAGCACCATGATGTGACCGTCCTCCGGCTCATGGCTGACCATGGCCTGCTGCAGGCGGTCAAAGGCCAGGATGCGGTTGGGCAGTTTGGTGAGCGGATCCAGGGTGGTCTGTTGTTTGAGACTCTGGCCCATGCGAAAACGCTGGATGAGTTCGGAAAACAGCGACAGTACCGCCTCGATAAAGCTGGCTTCTTCCGGGTCCAGGCGCAGCCCTGCGCCTTCGTCCAGGCCCAGACCCAGCAGCAAGGCCCATTCGCCGTTGCAGGCCAGGGTCAGGTGGCGAAAGTGCCCCTGCCCGGGGTGCAGGGGAGCCAGTTGGGCGGGCAGGGCTGCGCCTGCCTGCCAATGGCAATTGGCACTGTCCCTGGGTAGAGGAGGCAGGGCCCCTTGCCAGCGGCCCAGCTGGCTTTGGCAATACCAGACCTGGTCACCCCGGCAGTAAAGGGCCACCCCGTCCAGCAGGCTGCTTTTAAGCAACAGGTGCAGCAGGGAACGCACCAGGGCGCTCTCTTCCTCGGCTTCGCTGGCTTCCCGGTAACCTTCCCGCACCAGCAGCGACAGGATGCGGCTGCGCCTGACCTCACGGGTCAGGTGGTGCTGGGTGGCCAGGGAGGCGGCCAACTGCTTGCGAAGTTCCGTCAACTCCATTGCATCAAGACCCCTGTCCAGTTCATCAGCCTGGGCTGGCCATTAAGGCTGGCCAGTTCGGCACCGGAGAAGATCCCGGCCATCTCCCGGCCCAGGTATTGGCGTACCAGCTCGGACTCTTCCTGCAAGGCGCCGCTGAAGGCGGCGGTACGACCGGCACAGTTGATGTAGAAACTGGGTTTGTCTTTACCAAAAGCGGCCAACTGCATACGGGTGTCCTGCCAGGTGCTGTCCACGGAGCGGCTCATCAACACCACCTTCTGGCCCGTCTCGAATTGGCCCGTACCCAGGTGCAGGCTGCGGCTCTGGCTGTCTAACTTGGCGATCATGTGACTCGAATAAGTATTGTTCCAGGGTTGGCCGAGGGAAAGTTGGTGCAGCAACGAGCCGCGCAGCTTAGCCTCGTCCTGGCCCAGGAGAGCCAGCAGGCAGTCCAGGGCGGGTTGGCCGTCCAGGCTTTGGACCAGGCCACCTTGGCCGGCGGTGATGGTCAACGGATCGCTGATGGGAATGGCGCCGTGGCTGACGGCCATGGTCGTTGGAGCGGGCAGCTTGATGGCCAACAGACAGTCGTTGGCCACCTTGTCGCCGCAGAACATGAAACTGGTGCGAAGGCCGAAATCCCCCAGCAGGGCAGCTCCTTGCAGCTGCTGATGGCGGGCCGAGTCGAACAGATCCCTGACCGGACTACCCAGCAGATCGAAAAAGCACAAGGCGTGATCATTACCGATCCAGTTCAGCAGCCCTTGCTGGTCTTGCTGGGGCAGGCAGAGGCTGTCGCAGGGGCTGTCGAACAGCAGCAACAGCGCCTCAAAACCGCCGTAGTCAACGCCGGCCGGGGTGATGATACCGCAGCAGCTGCCGCCAAACAGGGGCTTGTCCCCCAATAGGCGGCGAACCTCGGAAAACAGCCACTGTGGCTGGTGAAAACCGCTGGCGAAAAGCATTCCCCAGCGTGCCGAAGCGGCAAAAGGTTGGTGCCTGACCAGATCCATCGCCGCCAGGCGGCTATCCGGTTGCAGGCTCCAGCTCGCATTAAACATGGTTGTAATAGTGTTAGGAGCGTCAGGCCAATCTAGACCTGCATCAGACAGTTGTAAAGGGGCTGTTGCAACAGCCCCTTTAGCATTGCTTAAAGTGCGGCGAAGGCACGTTCGGCGGCGGCCAGGGTGGCCTGGATATCGGCCTCGGTATGGGCCAGGGACAGGAAACCAGCTTCGAAGGCGCTGGGGGCCAGGTAAACCCCTTCGGCCAGCATCAGGTGGAAGAAGCGCTTGAACTTGTCCACGTCACAGGCGCAGGCCTGGGCAAAGTTGCTAACGGAGGGCTCTTCGGTGAAGAAGAAACCGAACATGCCGCCGGCATAGTTGATGGCCAAGGGCACGCCGGCCTTTTCGGCTGCGGCCTTAAGGCCAAGGGCCAGCTGTTCGGTAAGCTTGGCCAGGTGGGCTTCGTTGCCGGGCTGGTCCAGGGTATCCAGGGCGGCCAGGCCGGCCGACATAGCTACCGGGTTACCGGACAGGGTGCCGGCCTGGTAGACAGGGCCTATGGGGGCCAAGAATTCCATGATCTCCCGTTTGCCACCGAAGGCCCCTACCGGCATGCCGCCGCCGATGACCTTACCCAGGGTGGTCAGATCCGGCTTGACGCCGTAGAAGGCCTGGGCGCCGCCCAGTGCAACCCGAAAACCTGTCATCACTTCGTCGAAGATCAGTACGGCGCCGAAGCGGTCGCAGATGGCCCGCAGCCCTTCCAGGAAGCCTTCGATGGGCGGGATGCAGTTCATGTTGCCCGCTACCGGCTCCACTATGATGGCGGCGATGTCGTCACCCACTTCCTGGAAAATGGCCTCCACCGAGTCGAGATCGTTATAGGTGGCGGTCAGGGTGTGCTGGGCGAACTCGGCAGGCACCCCGGGGGAGGTGGGCACCCCCATGGTCAGCATGCCGGAGCCGGCTTTGACCAGCAAGGTGTCGGCATGGCCGTGGTAGTTGCCCTCGAACTTCACAATCTTGTTGCGGTTGGTGTAGCCCCGGGCCAGGCGGATGGCGCTCATGGTGGCTTCGGTACCGGAGTTGACCATGCGCACCATGTCCATGCTGGGCACCAGGGTGCAGACCTTTTCGGCCATGGCCACTTCCAGGGCGGTGGGGGCGCCGAAAGACAGCCCCTTCTGGGCGGCCTTGATCACGGCGTCGCGGATGGCGCTGTGGTTGTGGCCCAGGATCATCGGGCCCCAGGAGCCGACGTAGTCGATGTAGCGCTTGCCGTCTTCATCAAAGACGTAGGCGCCGTCGGCGTGTTCGATAAAGAGCGGGGTGCCCCCTACACCGTTAAAGGCGCGCACCGGGGAGTTGACGCCGCCGGGGATGCGGCGGCGGGCTTGGCTGAACAGATCGTCGGAACGGGACATGAAACTTTCCTTTTAAAGGCCCTGGGCCTTGGTGGAGTGCCAAAGCACGGGGGCGTCGTATTTTTCCAGCAGATGGTCCACCCCCAGGGTCAGGGCGAACAGGGCCATGCGGATCAGCACGCCGTTGTCGGCCTGGCGGAAGATGGCCAGGCTGGGGTTCTCGTTTAGGTCATTGTCCAATTCGTTGGCCTCGGCCCGTGAGTCCCGGGGCAGGGGATGCATGATCACGGTGTTGGACTTGCAATGCTGGGTGTAGATGGACTGGTTGAGGCGAAAGCGGCCACGGTACTGGCGGGCATCTTCCAAGGAAGGGAAGCGCTCTTCCTGGATACGGGTCAGGTAGCAGATGTCGGCCTGGCTGAGGCTGCCTTCCAGGCGGTCTGTTACCACCACCTGGTGGCCGGCGTCGTCGAGGATGGCGATCACTTCGTCTGGCATGGCCAGCTCAGGGGGGGACACCAGGGTGAAACGGATGTTCTTGTACAGGCGCAGCAGTTTGGCCAGGGAATGGACGGTGCGGCCGTGCTTAAGGTCGCCGACCATGGCGATGTGCATGCCGTCTATGCCCTGGCCCCGGCCCTGGAGTTCTTTTTCAATGGTGTAGAGGTCCAGCAGCGCCTGGGTGGGGTGTTCGTTGGCGCCGTCGCCGCCGTTGATGACCGGCACCCTTGAGCCCTTGGCAAACTCGGCCACCGACCCGGCGTCGGGGTGGCGCATGGCAATCACGTCCGAGTAACTGGACAGCACCCGGGCCGTGTCGAACAGGCTTTCCCCCTTGGAAAGAGACGAGCTGGCCAGGCCTACGGTTTCACGCACCATGCCCCCCAGCAGGTTGAAGGCACAGCCAAAGCTGACCCGGGTGCGGGTGCTGGGTTCGAAAAACAGGTTACCGAGGATGGCCCCTTCCAGCACCTTGGTGCGCTTACGGCGATGGGCATAGGGTTCCATCCGATCCGCCACCGCAAAGATCTCGCCAATGGCGTCGCGGTCCAGTTGTTTGACGGAAAGGATATTGGCTCCGGTGAAAATCATGGGCGTCCTCATAGGGTGGGGAGAAGGGCGCCGTCCAGCCGTAGAGTGGACTGGCCTGGCTGGACGCACATTATAGTGGTTAAGGCCCTCGTACAAAAGCCAACTTTTTCAACACATTTGATATACTGCCAAGCCTTCGCAACCCACTGTCTCCTAACGCCATGGCATTCAAAGCCCAGTCAAGCAGTCTGGTCCGGCTTTTTCTCGTAGCCGACAAGGCTCCGCTTTGGCTGTTGCTGCTGGCGGCTCTGGTGGGAGTGGTTGCCGGGCTGTTTGCCACCGGTTTTCAATTGGGGCTACACCAGGTGCTGGCCTGGCGTGTCGAGGGGCTGAGCCTCTGGGCCCAATGGGGCCTGCCGCGCTGGCTGCTGGCCATGGCAATGACGGCGGTGATGACGGTGCTGGCCCTGTGGTTGACCTTCCGCTTTGCCCCTGAGGCGGCTGGCTCCGGCATTCCCGAAATCGAAGGGGCCTTGGACAACCTGCGCCCGGTGCGCTGGTGGCGGGTGCTGCCGGTCAAGGTGTTCGGGGGCTTTTTAGCCCAGGGAGGCGGCCTGGTATTGGGCCGGGAAGGGCCCACGGTGCAGCTGGGTGGCGCCGCCGGCAAAATGGTGGCCGATCTGTTCAAGGTCAGTAAGGACAACGCCCATGCCCTGCTGGCGGCGGGCGCCGCCGGTGGCCTGTCGGCGGCCTTTAACGCCCCCCTGGCCGGGGTATTGTTCGTTATCGAAGAGATGCGCCCGCAGTTTCGCTACGGGCTGATTTCCATCAAGTGCGTCTTTATCGGCACAGTGGTGGCCAACGTGGTCTATCGCACCTTCCTTGGCCAGAACGCCTCCATCGAAATGCCCAGCTACAGCCCTCCCGAGCTGGGCACCCTGGCGCTGTTCTTGTTGCTGGGCGGCCTGTTCGGCGCCTTTGGCATCCTCTTTAACAAGGCCATTTTGCTGACCCAGGACTGGTATGGCCGTTTCCACCAAGGCCGCCTGGGCCGGCGGCTGCTGATCGGCGCCGTACTGGGGGCCGCCCTTGGCTGGCTGACCGTCTATGGCCCCGATCTTACCGGCGGCGGCATCGAATTGATCCCCGCCGTCACCGTCGGCAGCTTCACCGTCGGCGCCTTGCTGATGCTCTTTATCGGCCGGGTGGTAACCACCCTGCTGTGCTTCGGCTCCGGCGCTCCCGGCGGTATCTTTGCCCCCATGCTGGCCCTTGGCACCCTCTTTGGCATGGGCTTTGGGGTGCTGTGCCAGGCCCTGTTGCCGGGGCTCGATATTCAGCCCGGCACCTTCGCCATCGCCGGCATGGGGGCCCTCTTTGCGGCGACGGTGCGGGCGCCCCTGACCGGTATCATCCTGGTCATCGAAATGACCAACAACTACCTGCTGATCTTACCGCTGCTGATCACCTGCCTGGGGGCGACCATGGTGGCCCAGGCCCTGGGTGGCAAGCCCCTTTACGGCCAGTTGCTGGCTCGCACCCTGGCGGCCAAGGTGGACAGTGAAAAGGCGTGAACCCTGGATAGCGGCGGCTTTATGCCTGGTACTGGGCTTTGCGGTTGGCAGGCTCAGTAAGCTGAGCAACGCCGAGATGGCCGCCAAGCTGGTGCAGACCCAGACCGACAGCACGGTGGCCCAGGCCCGCAGCGAAGCCTTGGCCGCCACCAACGAGGCCCTGCGTGGGCAACTGGCCACCCTGGTGGCGGACAACCAGCGCCAGGCGGCCGACCTTGACCGCCTCGGCCAGGCCCTGAGCCCCCAGGACAACCTGGTGCGGGTGCAGCAGCTGGCCATGGTCGCCGAAGGCGAAGGGGCCTGGCGCTATGAGTTGGCGCTGATGGGGGTGGGCGGCCGGGCCATCAAGGGCCGCCTTGGGCTGCAATTGTCCGGTACCTTGAATGGCCTGCCCTTTAGCCTGGACCTGGTGGAAGCGGCCAATGGCGACAAGGGCAAGGCCGGTATCGACTGGCAACCCTTTGAAGTGCGTAACCTGCAATTGCTGTCGGGGCGCTTTTGGCTGCCGGACGGTTTCAAGCCCCAGACCCTGGATCTGCACCTCAAGGCCAAGGGCCTGGGACACAGCCTGCGCCACTACCCCTGGGCGGAACTTGCACAGGCCGCCTCCCCAGGGGGATAATGGCCGGGAAGTTGGATTTTGGAGTCATTCATGAGCGATGCACCTATGCCCGTCAATTTTACCGAGGCTGCGGCCCTCAAGGTAAAGGGGCTGATCGAGGAAGAGCAGAACCCCGAGCTGAAGCTGCGGGTCTATGTGACCGGCGGTGGCTGCTCCGGTTTCCAGTACGGCTTCACCTTCGACGAGAAAGCCAACGAAGGGGACACCCTGATTGAAAAAGAAGGGGTGACCCTGGTGGTGGACCCCATGAGCCTCCAATACCTGGTGGGCGGCACTGTCGACTACACCGAAGGCCTGCAAGGCTCCCGGTTCCTGGTTAACAACCCCAACGCCACCACCACCTGTGGCTGCGGCTCCAGCTTCTCGGTGTAAGGCGTTGGCGCACTATGCGCCCCCCAGAAAAAAGCAGGCCTAGGCCTGCTTTTTTTGTGCCTGTATCAGGCGGTGGCCGGGGCCGCTGCCGGCCACTGGCGCCGCAGCTGGCGGTAGGCAAGGGCCAGGCTCAGCACCGCCTGCATGGCCACTGTGGCGATGGACCAGTACCAGAGGTGGTCCAGGCTGAAGCCGGGCCTGGCCGCCAACAGTAGGGCGCCGCCGGCGAACACCAGCAACCGCAGCAGGGAGCTGGCCAGGGCCGGTAAGGTATTACCCATGCCCTGGAAGAAGCTGGAGCAGGTGAAGGTAATGCCGCTGGCCACAAACACCATGGACAAAATACTCAAAAACTGCACCGCAAAGGCCAGCACAGCCGGGTCTTCGGTAAAGTGGCGGGCCAGCAGGTCCGGGTGCCAGCGACAAAGCAGCATGGCCACCAGCATCAACACCCCTTCGATCAGCAAGGTGCTTTGCAGGGCCTTGCGCACCCTGTCCCCAAGGCCGGCCCCCAGGTTCTGGCCTACTATGGCGGGCAGGGCGAAAGACACCGCCATGGCCGGCATAAAGAACAGCTGCATCAGCCGGCTACCTACCCCGTAAGCGGCCTGGGCTTGGGCGCCGAAATCCTTGATAAGCCAATAGACCAAGGCGGTGCTGGTGAACATCACCAGGAACTCGCAGCCCGACGGCATGCCGATGGCCAACAGGCGGCGCCAGCTGGCCCAATGGGGCTTGAGCATGGCCTTGTCGAGCTTCACCGTGTGTTCCAGGCGCAGGAAATACCAGCCCAGCATCAGCACCCCGCTCAGCACAGCCAGGCTGCTGGACAGGGCCGCCCCTTTGACCCCCATGGGGTGGCCGGTCAGCCAGCCGGCGGTCATCACCGGGGTGAGGATGATGTTCACCAGCACCGTCAGCATCTGCACCACCATGGTGGGCTTGACGATGCCGGTTGCCCGCAGGGCGGCGCCCATGGCGGTGCTGATAAACATCAGCGCCAGGCCGGGCAGGTACCAGTGCAGGTAGACAAGGCCCTGGGCCTGGCTGGCGGCGTCGGCCGCCAGGGACGCCATGTAATGCTCGGCAACCCAGTAACCGCTGGCCAGGGTCAGCAGGGTCAGCAGCAGGGCAATGAGCGCCGACTGGTTGAAGATGAGGTTGGCCTGGGGCTGGTCCCGGGCGCCGACGGCGCGGGCGATCAGCGCGACGGCGCCGACGCTGAGCATCTGCGACAGGGCCACCACCAGCAGCATCAAGTTGGACGCGGCGTTAACGCCAGCCAGGGCGGTACTGCCAAGGGCCGAGACGAAGTACAAATCCACCATCAGATACAGGGTCTGTACCAGCATGCTGAGGGTGATGGGCAGCGCCATCCGCACTATGTGGCGACTGACGGAGCCTTGGGTTAAATCGTGCATGGATAACCTACGACTTGAGGGCCAATCAGGCCTTGTCCAACAGTAACTCGGCCAAGGCCTGCATTTGCTTGACCTGGTCTTCGGTAAGGGGGGAGAGCAGTTCGTCGGCAACCAGGGCAAAGGTCACCTTGGCGTCAGCCAGGCACTGGGCCCCCGGCGTGGCCAGCCGCACCAGGCTGACCCTGGCGTCCCGGGGGTTGGCTTCCCGTTCTACCAGATGGCGTTTTTCCATGGGCAGCAGCAGCCGGGTAACACCGGAGGCGCTGAGGCTCAGCTGCTCGGCCAAGTCGATGCGGCGCAGGCTTTGGCCCGGGGCCGCCGCCAGATGCTTGAGGACCTTGAGCTCGGTAAAACTCAGGCCGTGCAGGCTGAGGCGCTGCTCGGTTTTCTTGATGAGCTGGCCATGGAGGCGGCCCAGGGTCATCACCAGGTTCTGGTTGAGGGATGTCATTGCTTGTGTAGTGCTTGATTTATGCTTGAGTGATCAAATAATTGATCTGAACGGACAAGCTGTCAAGCCCTTACTCGGGTTGCAACCTTGGCGGTCTTTGGTAGAGCAGGGCCAACAGGGGCCCCAGAGGTGCCAGCAGCATCACCACCACCAGGTGGGCCTGATGCCACCAGGGGGCTTCGCCCATTCCCAGGGGCAGGCCTGCCCACCAGGGTGACACCAGGTAGATATAAAGCAGCTCTCCGGCCGCCAACAACAGGCCCAGCTGCCACCAGCGGCTGCGGCGCCAATAGCCCAGCAATAGGCCGGTGGCCACCAGCAGTATGCCGAAGGCGGGCATCTGTACCATCAGGCAGTCCCAGAGCAGAAGGGCGACGCGGCTATCTTCAAAGCCTTGCAGGAAAGTGGTGGGTGCCGTGAATGCGGCGGTATAACCCAGGGGATAGGAGCCCAGTATGGCCACGACCATACCGGCCAGGAGGCCTATTACTACGTCTTTCATGCCTTCTCCATGGCAGTCGGGGACCTAGGCCATTTTTATCATCTTTACCTATGGTTAAGCAATGTCCAATTGAGCGTTGACTGAAATATCAGCCTCCGGCCAGCAGGGTGGCTGCCTTGTCGGGGAAGTACTTGTCCAGCAGCGCAAAGAGCGCCGCCGCTGTCTGCAGATCGGCCTGGCCACTGAGGTGCCAGGGCAGAAAATGCATCTGGAAGGCCAGCAGGCAGTCCTGGGTGCGGCGGTCTGGCTCGCCGCTCGCTGCCAGGCCGTAGCCATAGGCAGCCAGGGCCTGTTGCACCAGGGTCAGGCTGGGGGGCTCGGCGCTAAATTGCTGGCTGAAACGGCTGACGTCGGCATCGTCATACCAGGCGCCGACCCCGGCTTGGTAAAGCTCAAACCAGGGGAAACGGGGGCCGGGGTCGTCCTTGCGGCTGGGGGCGATATCGGCATGGCCCACCACCTGGGTCGGCCCTATGTCGGGGTAGCGGGCCAGGATGTCTTTGGCCAGGGCCTGCACCAGGGCCATCTGCGCGGGGGCAAAGTCTGGGTATTGGCACTGGCGACGGCCCGAGGGGTAGGGCGGTGGCTCGCAGCTGGGCTGGTTGACGATCTCGATGCCGATGGATTGGTCATTGAGGTTGCTGCGCCCCTGCCACTGGCTGGCCCCGGCGTGCCAGGCCCTGTCCTTTTCCGCCACCAGTTGGAAGATCTTCAGCTTGCCATAGGGGTAGGTGGGGTCATCGGGCTGTGGGATAAGGTAGTGGCTGCTGACCAGGCCGCTGTGTACCAAGGCATCCACCGAGCCCTGGAAATGCTCGGCGGTAAAATGCAGCACCAGAAACTGCACCCGGCCGTTAAAGCTTTGGCTGGGCAGGGGCTCGACTGGCAGCCGGCTGCAGCCGGCCAGCACCAGGCAAAGTAGCCAGTATCGCATCAACTCCTCCTTGCCGCTTTTTATCATCCTAGGAGAAGTCCCAGCCTCCACCAACTAATCTGTTGTTTTCATTAACAAGGCGAGGGATCTTGCGGTAGGCTTTGCCATCGCAAATGCTGCCGTAATGAAGAGCCGATGCGCCGTTTGATTGAAAGCCAGGTACTGGGCCTGACCGGCCTTGCCATAGGGGGCGTGGATTACCACCAGCCCAAGGGCGATCCTGGGCTCTACGGGCCCGATTCCATGGTTTGGGCAGTCCACGGTGATTTTAGCGCCATGCTCTGTGGCGGTATCGCCGCCTTGCTGTTGCAGATGCTCGAACCTCGCACCCTGGCTGGGGTTTGGGACCACTCCAATTTCCGCCAGGACATGCTGGGCCGGCTGCGGCTGACCGCCCGCTTTATCGCCGCCACCTCCTTTGCCCCCAAAGCCCAGGCCCTGGGGCTAATAGACAGGGTCAAAATGGTGCATGGCCATATCCAGGGCCATTGCCCAGACGGCCGTCCCTACAGCGCCAATGACCCCGAGCTGCTGACCTGGGTCCATGTCAGCGAAGTGTCCTCTTTCCTGGCCGCCCACCTGCGTTACCAGGGGCCCTTGTCCGGCGCCGACCAAGACCGTTATTACCAAGAAGCGGCTTTGACCGCCAGGCTGCTGGGGGCCGAGGACATCCCCCAGTCCCGGGCCGAGGTTGCCGACTACCTGGCGGCCATGGCCCCGACCTTGCGCTTCGACCAGCGTACCCGCACCGTTCGGGACCTGTTGCTGGCAGGGCCTGAGGACCTAAAACACCTGCGGCCTGTGCTGGGGCTCTTTATGGCTGCCGGCATCGATCTGCTGCCGCCCTTTGCCGCCGAGCTACTGCAATCTTCCCTTGGGGAAGGCAAGCGGCGCTGGGTGCGCCGTGGCGTGGCCTGCACCGCCGGGGTGCTGCGCTGGGCGGTGCGCGACAGCGGCCGGCTGCGGGCCTTGGCGCGCATGGACCTGGCCTGAGCTGCGCTTCCTTATTCTTTGCCCAGTCTTGCTTGCCGTCCTTCTCTACTCTGCATAAGAAGGCCGAAACCGGCCCCTGCAAAGGAAGGGAAGAGGACACCTCATGGCAACCGACATTCACCAAAAAAAGCTGGGCCGCCGCCAAGTGCTGGGCGCCCTGGGTACGGCACTGCTGGCCGCCCCTTTTCTGGGGCTGATCAGCTGCTCGTCTGACGACGACAACACCCCGGCAGTCGATAACGGCAGCGGCGATAGCACCGGCGGTGACCAGGGCTCTGTCGACACCATTTGGGCCAGCGGCGGCACCGCCAGCATGACCGCCAATTTTCCCGACGACAGCCTGTTCGACCTTGCCAGCAGCTGCACCCTGGCCTTGACCGGCGCCCTGACTCAGGGCCCCTGCTACTTTACGGCCGATGTGCTGGACGATATTTCAGAAGGCCAGGGCGGCCTGCCCATGCAGCTTTGCCTTAGGGTGGTCGATAGCACCTGCAATCCGGTTTCCGGCCTGGAGGTGGAGGTCTGGCACTGTGACGTGGCTGGCCTTTACTCGGCCGACAGCAGTGACGCAGCTGATGAAGGCCGCGACTTCAACAGCGGTTTTTGCAGTGGCAATGACAGCAGCGCATTGCAATCGCGCTGGTTCAGGGGTAGCCAGGTGACCGACAGCCAGGGCCGGGTCAACTTCAAGAGTTGCTTTCCCGGTTGGTACTCGGGGCGCACCATCCATATCCACTTCAAGGTACGCAGCAACAGTAGTGAGAGCCTGACCTCCCAGTTCTGCTTCCCCGAAAGCCTGACCAGTGACGTCTGTGCCAATCACCCCGAATACAGCGGGCGTGGCCTGCAGGACACCTCCCTGGCTCGCGACAACGTCTACGGCGGCCAGTATCAGGATTACCTCTTTGACTGGCAGCAAAACGAGGACGGCTCCCTGCTGGCCTTCAAGCAGATCCAGGTAGCCTGAATCAGGGCCAGGGTTCAGCCAGGTAGGGAAACTGGGGCAGGAAGGCCTTGTCGTTGACTGTCTGCCTGGGCCAGTCCTTGCCGTCGGCAAAGGACAGCTCCCAGAGCAGGCAATCGCCCCATTGGCAGCTGATGGCGGCTACGTCGTCGCTAAGACGCCGGCCGTTGGGATAGCCGGCGGGGCGCCGCCTGGAGTAGATCATCACGTCCGGAAACAGGTCGTAATGGCGGATGGCGAAGAGCGGCTGCACCTCTTTCATCAGAAAGTTCTGGAAGACGTTGGGGTTGTAGAAGCGCTGCTCCAGGGCCGCCAGGTGCTGGGACGGCGGCAGGGTGTTGAGGAGGTTGAGCCTGGGGTTCATGGTGCGCAGGGACCGGCCCACGTGGTCTATCTGTTTGCTGTTGCGGTAGGAGGTGGCCCAGACCAGCCAGTCCTGCTGGCCGGCAGGAAAGGCCGCCAGGGGCAGGCTCAGCACCATGGCCACCACATTGGTGCCGAAGAATTTCGGGAAGATGAAGGGATCGTCCCTCAGCCCTGTCCACAGCTTGATGTCCTGTTCGTCATTAAAGCCCTGGTAGTTGGCCTCCTTGACGCTTAAATCGCTGTTGAGGGCCAAGGTGATGGTCATGTCGGCCTTGATGTCCTGGGGAAGGGCCACAGAACCGCCGTAGCGGACCAACTGGGCCTGATCGTCGAAGTTGACCTGGCTGTGGGTGTCAAAGTGCAGCTGGTAGCGGTATTTGGCCAGGTTCAGGGGCGACTTGCTGGTCAGCCCAGGGTAGGTGGTCAGTACCACCACCAGCCTGTCTCCATCCGGGAACAGGAACAGGCCGGTCAGGCCGGCATCGGGCTTTTTGTTGAACAAGGGGTCGGCATGGTCCGACGCCCGGGCTTGGCCCAGTGCCAGCAGGGCCAGCAGCAATAGTGTTCTTATCATGATCTGACCTCCTGTCAGGGTAGAAGGGCCAAGGCCTTGTCGTCCACCAGCAGCTGTTTGGTGAGCTGGTAACCCAGTTCCCGGTAGGCCTCGAACTGGCGCTCATCGAAGAACTGGTCCAGGGTCGGCTGGTTGGGATAGCTGGGGTAGCTGGCCCTGTAGGCATAAAGGTCCCCGGGCAGGTTGCGGGTCAAGGTGGCCTTGATATAGACCAGCCGCCCCACAAAGCCCTTTTGGCCCCTGGCGTCCGGATACACCAGATCGGCAATGGCAAAGCCACGCTCGGCCAGCTGGTACTTGGCGTCGTAGACTTGCGGCGCCCCCAGGCTGACGGCGGCCTGGCTGCCGGGCAGCATCCCGGCCAGTTCGTAGCCGGGGTGGCAGAAGCGTACCGACACCCCGAAGTCCACCCGGATCCGCTCCACTGCGTTGCCGAAGTCATCAAAGGTGGCATTGGGATCGGCACCGCCGTCGGACAGTATGATCACCGGCAGGCGGCGGCGTACCAGCTCGTAAAGGCCGGTGTTGTCGAAGTGGCCGCCGTCCGACAACTCCACGAAGGTACTGTCTTCGGCGTGGCCGAAGTTGAGCAGGCCATAGAGGCCGGGCAGCAGGTAATTGGGCCTGAATACCCGACCCAGACGGCGGATTGGGCTGGCCGGGCTGTAGGCCCAATAGCCCAGGCGCAGGCCCAAAAAGCTCATCAGGAAGGCCACCAGGGGGTTAAGGGTGGCGCCTCGGCCCGATACCCCGGCATGGGGGTTTTCCGCCGCCCCCGAGATGGACATGGCGGTAGCCAGGGTCATGTTGCCGCCGACGAAGTGTTCGGTATCCACGTATTGGGTGGCCTGGGAACCGCAGTAGAGCGCCGACATGGTAAAGCTGTCACCAAAGCGGC
Organism: Gallaecimonas xiamenensis 3-C-1; assembly: GCF_000299915.1. Taxonomy (NCBI): domain Bacteria; kingdom Pseudomonadati; phylum Pseudomonadota; class Gammaproteobacteria; order Enterobacterales; family Gallaecimonadaceae; genus Gallaecimonas; species Gallaecimonas xiamenensis. The sequence continues at coordinate 29,577 of NZ_AMRI01000012.1, read as the reverse complement.
CCCGGTACTTGGGATTGGCGGCGTTGTTGAGGATGACGTTGCAGTTGATGAGGTGATAGGGGGACCAATAAGGGGAAAGGGCCAAATCTCTGAGGCTGGTGCGGTTAGCTTCACTGCTGCGCTGGCACAAGGGGGCCTGGGGCGGCACACCGGGGGAATTCATAAAGGTCTCCATCAACCGGTCCCGGTACATCTTGTGGGGGGAAACCTGGTTGACGTTGACCAGCAGCAGCACCGCCAAGGCGACCAGCAGCATCAGCAGCGGCCAGAGATATCCCTGGCGGTGGGCGTCGTGGTAGGACTCGGCCAAGGCGTAGGACAGCAGGAAGATGGAGAAGGTAAACAGCAACACGCTGGCCCAGGTCAGCACCTTGTTGAACAGGCTGCGACTGGCTTCGTTGTTCTCGGCCTTTTTGCGAAAATTGGAGATCGCCGAGGCAATGGCCACCAGGGCCGAGGTTAAAGACCCCATCAGGCCATTGTCGCCCTTTTCCAGGCTGGCCCCGAAGATGGCAAAAAAGGCCAGGGGCAGGCCTGCAAAAAACAGCGCCACCGCCGTCCACACCAGCAACCGGCCCAGTAGCCGCTGCACCCAGACCCGGTAGCAATAGGCCCTGGAAAACCAATGGCGGGTGTAGCTGCTAAAACCGTAGAAAAACACCAACAGCAGGTACAGTGTGCCCATCAGCAGGGCCAGGCTGATGAAAAAGCTGGAAAAGTTGAGCTTGTCCTCGTCGATGTAACCGTCGGCCCTGAGCTGGGTCAGGGGCAGTGAAAAGTCGTGAAGCAGGGCTTTGACGCTGGTGTCGTTGAAGAGGCTGAGGTTGAGCAACTGGCTGACCCAGTCGGAGGAGATCAGCAAGGTCAGCAGGTAAAGCAGGCTGGTAAAAAAGAGGGTGTAGGCCACCACCGAGTGCAGCAGGCTCAGCAATATGGTGCCAAGGAGCGACGGCAGCCCCAGTTGGCGCGGGGTCAGGTATTTACCGTGCTGGCGGATATGGCTGAGCACCAGGTCCCCGGGCTTTTCGCTGTAGTTGCTACCGGCGTAGCTGCCGATGTCGCCGAAGGGGAAAAGGTCATGCAGCTTCTGATGCCAGTTGAGGGCGGCGCCGGTGTAGCCTCCCCCGGATACCGACGATTGGTAGGCGACCCTGTCGAACAAGGGTGGTTTGTCTCCCAAGAACCCCTTGTTGTTGAGGGCCTGGATCACCCCTATGGCAAAAGAGGCTGAACGAATACCTCCCCCCGACAGGGCCAGGCCGTACCAGGGTCTGTCCTTTTCAGGGTAAGCCTCGGGGTCGAGGAAGCTGTACTGGCTTTTGACGTATTCGGGGTACTGCTGCTGCACAAACTGTTGGAAGTCACCGGCCAGGTAGTCGGGATACTGGCTGTCGAAGTGGGCGCTGTAGGCCGGGCCAAGGTAGTCCCGCTCGGCGGCCATCACCTGCTCGGGCCCGACGCTGCCATTGAGACCCATCTTTTTCATCAATGTCGTTAACACAGGTTGTCCTGTGCCGGCCCCTGTCCCTGGGCCGGCGGTTGGGTCAGCGTTGCTGCAGTTCGAGGTCGGGCGCCGCCTTGGCGGCGGCCTTGTCCTGGGCGTCCTGGTCCTTGTTGGCCGCACGGCTGGCCGGGGCCAGATCGTTGCGCTGCTTGAAGATCACCTCGGCTGCCTTTTCGGCAGCGGTGTAGATAGACGTGACGATGAAAAAGCCGGGGATCTTGGGGAAGATGGAGGCATCCACCACCCTCAGGCCCTTGACGCCCCTGACCCTGAAGTCGCTGTCCAGTACCGCCATGGGGTCATCGTCTGCCCCTATGGGGCAGGTGCAGGAGGCATGGTGGCCCCAGGCGTGGTTGCGGACAAAGTCCCGCAGCTGCTCGTCGGTCTGCACCGCCTCCCCGGGCAGCTCTTCCTCGGCAATAAGGCCTTGGGCCTTGAGAGGAGCGGTAAGGGTGCGTACGAACTTGATGCCTTCCACCACCGACTGCAGATCTTCCCCCTCGATATCGCTGCCCTCTTCGAAGTAGCAAAAATTAATGTAGGGCGTGTCCAGGGGATCGGCCGATCGCAGGGTGACAAAACCGGCCCTGTTGTTGGTGTGGGCCTTGAGGATGGCCCAGGTCAGGTAGTTGAGGTGCTCCTTGATGAGCTTGGAGTAACCGGGGAAGTAGCCACGAAACAGTGCCAAGAGGGCAAAGCAGAACAGGTCTGGCAAGGGTTTGTCTTTCAAGGAGCGCTTGATCACCGCCAGTACGGCGCCGTTGGTGGTGTAGACGCCCTTACGCTGCTCGGCCCACTGTTGGTACTGGGGGTCGCCCTTGGCGTACTGGGCACCCTTGAGCACCTCCCAGTTCTTGAAGGCCATACGGTTGACTACCCCCACCTCATAGCGGTCCTGTAGGTTCTGGCCCACTCCGGGCAGCTCGACCCGCAGGGGAATGCCGTGTTTTTCCAGCTCTTCACGGGGGCCAATGCCGGACAACATCAGCAGCTGCGGGCTGTTGAAGGCGCCGCCGGCGAGGATCACCTCCTTGCTGGCGTAGATCTGCTGGCGCTCGCCGGTGCTGCCCCTTGGCAGGCTGCAGGCCCGGTACAACCTTTCGCCCTTGAGGTATTCGACCCCAATGGCCCTGTTGTCCTCGTCAAAGAGCACCTGGGTGACCAGGGCATTGAGCTCGATATGCAGCCGTTCCGGGTGCTTTTGGGCCATGTCCAGCAGCCGTTCACGGGTGCCGTTACGTTGGTGGTGGTTGGTGGCCAAAGGGGGGTAACGGACCCCTATGGCGTTGTCTTCTACCAGGCGCCAGTCGTTGGGGTCGCCGGCGCCCCGCAGCTGCCAACGCAGCCGCTTGAAGGGCTCCCCCAGCTTGTTGAAGGCTCCCTCGGCGGAGCTGACGATGGTGTCCACCAGGGACTTGTCCCCCAGTACCGCTTCGGGTACCGCTTTTTCGGTACGCAGCCAGCCGCCCCAGCCGTGGCGGCCCGGATTGATGCCGAACTTGCCCAGCAACCGGTAGAAGGGCCTGTGGTGGCAGTTCTCCAGGCGCTCGAAGTACCCGCGCATCTTGTCGGCCCGCCAGGACTCGTCACCGGTTAAATCGGCGATCTGCTCCCAGTCGTCGTTGTGGGGGTAGACGGTGATCATGGCGTTGTGGGCGGTGCAGCCCCCCAGGCAGCCGGCCCTGGGGTAGAGCACCCCGTCAACGGCTTCACCCTGGTAGCTGGCGGTAAATTTGGGGTCCTTGAGCTGGCGGCTGTCCTCGCCGTAATGGCGCACGAAGTAGTCCCATTTCATGGCGTCGTTTTCGGTGGAGATGGCGTGGAACACCGGTACCTGGTAGTCCTCCGGCAGGCGGTTGTCCTTGGACAGGGCGTCGCCACCCTTGAGCTTGACCGGATCGCCCCCGGACTCCAGCACCAGCACCTTCATGCCGTTCTCGGCCAGGCGGGCGGCCAGAGTGCCGCCACCGGCACCCGACCCCACCACGATGTAATCGAAATCGCTCTGCATGTTGTCGCCCCGTCAGAAGGTTTTAAGGAAGGCGATAAGGGCACGCTTGTCCTCGTCGCTCAGGCCGGGCTCCCCTTCCAGGTAGCCGGTGCCGAAGTAGTGGCCCTTGTTCACCACAAAATCGGGGCACTTGTTGACGTCCAGCAGGGGCTTGAGCAGGCCGGAAAACACCTCTTTGGCTTGCTCGTCGCTGGCACCGGGGGGCAGGGCCTTGAGGTCATGCTTGAGCTTGACCAGCAGCTTGAGCACCTTGCCTCTTTCCTCCATGTCGATATTGGAGATGAGGTTGACCGGGGTGCCTTTGGGGATGGGGCCGATTTGCACCCCGTCGTCCCCGAACAACCAGGGCAGCCAGCGGGCCAGGGGGCCTTGCAGGTCGGACAGGAAGTCCGGCAGGTAGCCGCTGCTGACCCGCAGGTAGCTGGTGCTGGTGGTGCGGTCTATCTGGCCTGGGTGGCGTTTGCCGGAACGGGTGATCACCTCAAAGTCCCCTTCGCGCTTCTCGGGCCAGAGCAGTTTCTCGATGCTGTCGTCAAAAGAGGCCATGCGGTCTTGTACCGAGCCGGTCCAGTAGAAGTCCCCCAGGCTGTTGTTGAGCAGGAAGGGGGCCGAACTCCACATGCTGACCAGGGATGCGGGGCGGGTGTAGCCACGGCCACCGCCGGGCAGCTTGTAGTCGCTCAACTGGCCGGTGTAGGGGTTTTGCACCTGGATGGTGCCCACCGCTGGCAGTTTTTTATAGGACTCGGACGAGAAGTTGTCCCAGATGTTGTCCTCGATGGCGTTGGTAGCCAGGGGGCTGCAGGCGTTGGTTTCCAGCAAGGTCACCGGCACCCTCAGTTCGGTGGACAGGAAGTTGTCCTTGAGGAAGTCGTCGGCCAGCACTATGTCCCGTAGCTCGGCTTTGGCCTGGTCGGTCTTGGTCCACTGCCAGTAGTCGTTCCAACACTTGAGGTAGTTGCCGTTGACGCAGCCCTCGTTCGGGAAGAAGGCCCAGGCCTCATCGGGCAGCTTGCTGGAATGGCAGCGGGCGCAGTTCTCGGCAAAGACGGTTTTGCCCTGCTGCAGCTGGTCGCTGTCCTGGCTCAAGTAGCGCTCGCCACCCGGCGCCTGGGCCAGGTAGTCGGGCTGGGCCGAGGCCAGGAAAAACAGCGCCAGGTCCGGGGTTTGCGCCTCGTTGGCGTTCCAGAAACTGGAGTTCTTGCGGGCCACTTCGATTTCAAAAGGGGTGATGCGCTTGCCGCCGATCAGCGGCCGAAAGTGGGTGAACCACTCGTCGCTGAACAGGCCGATGTTGACAAATACCCGGTTCAGGGCGCCCAGGGCCCCCACGGAGTCGGCGCCGTCCTTGAGCACCCTTGGGGTCAGCACCGTATCCGGCGCTTGGTAGAAGTTGTTCAGGGCGCTGTCGCTGGGCACCTCAGGCACCTGATTGAATTGTTTATTGTTCTTGCTGCCGCCGGCCAGCTTTTCCTTGCCCAGCTTGCCGGCCAGGGCCACCCGCGCCGGCAGGTTATAGATGGCGTTCATGGTCCTGGGGTTGTTGATGTAGTCGCTGGACACCAGGGAGGTGTCCAGGGCGCCGGGCCTGGAGGTGTGGAACAACTGGAAGGGGAAGTTGCTGGGGTCCTGCTTCCACATGAAGATGCGGTCTACCCAAAAGTACTGGGCGCCGGGGTTGGAGTTGAGGTTGGCCCAGCTGGGGTGTTCCGGATCGGCCGGTGGATTGGTGGGGTTGGGGCCAACGTGGCAGAAACCACAAGACATGCCGACCCGATAGGGTTTGACCAGCTTCTTGTCGTTGTAGTAGCTGGGGTCGTTGTAGTAGCGCTCCGGGTCCCAATTGGCCTTGGCGTCTTCGTCAAAGTCGGGGTTGGGGAACAGGCGCAGCCCCACTATGCCGGTGCCGTAACCGTAGTAGGACCCCAAGGGCACCGTCTTGCCCCTGGCGCCGATGGCGATGCCGGGGTACTTGGCTTCGTCTTCGAAGGGATCGGCGCCGCAGGCCGGGTCACGGTTGTCCAGGTACAGGCCGAAGCGGTCGGCCCTGGGCTTGTCACCCTTGGTGTAGCAAGGCTCGTTTACCACCCCCAGGTACTGCCAGCGGTTGTCGCGGCTGTAACCCAGGCTGGGGTGGTTGGAAACGGTCTTGAGCAGGTCCAGGTTGCCGACACTGACTCGGGACAGCTCGTCCCAGAGGGTGTCGTTGCCGGCGGTCCAGACAATCCAGTTGTTGCGGCCCCGGACAAAGGCCTTGAGGGCCTCGTCTTCGGTGATACCGGGGATGAATGGCTCCAGCCTGGCCTGTACTTCGGCCGGGTTATGGCTCAGGCCATAGTCCATGTCGGCAAAATAGTCGTCGTCGGCGGCTTTGAGACTGTCGGCATCACGGCCGACACATTTGGCCTCGTCAAGGATCTTGCCGGAGGTGCTGCCGCAGGGGGCTTCGGCGCCGCAGCCAGCCAGCAGCAGGGGAGTCAGAAGCAGTAGGTAGGCTAATTTAGTCATGATGTGTCCCTTCAAGAAAATGAGTATCCAACGGTAGGCAGGGCGTTAGCTTGGGGGGACCGCAACCCAGAGTGGGGTGAGTCAGGGACAACGAGGGGCTGAGGGCGGCCATGGCGACGTCCTTGTAAGGCCGGTTCCACCTTGAGTCGGCAATATTCCCTGCAGACTCCTATGGGTGGGACGGCTGGCTAAAAATTAACATCCTGTTGATATTTAATATGCATAGACGCTAATAAAAAAGGGTGCAAGGACAGTGCCCTTTCCTGGCAGGCAAGCCTTTAAAAAAGCGAGCTGGCTCCCACTTTTACGGCCTTGAGACCAGGGAGTGCCCGGTGGGGATAAAGGCAGGTTTCTTTTGTTTATTAAATGTTATCTTGTTGGTGTGTTGGAATAGGAGGTGTCCATGAAGGTGACTGTTCCCAGCCTGGCGTTGGCCGGTTTGTTGCTTTGCAGCTCGGTCTGGGCCATCGACAATCCAGACAGTTCCGACCCTCTGGAGAGTTTTCGCACCAAGGCCAGGCCCTTTGCCGCCCAGATCCAGTCCCCTGCCAACTCCACCCAGGATTACCACCGCATCTACGGCGATTACCTGCAGTTTCTGGACAAGGAGTTGAACCAGGCTTACCAATCCCTGATGATCCGCCTGGGCGATACTGAAAAGCGCCAGTTGCGGCTGGCTCAGCGCCAGTGGCTTAAATACCGGGACGCCGAATTCCAGTTCGTGGACCGCAACTGGACTGCGGCCCAGTTTGGCTCTTCATCTGGCTTGTCCCGTGGTGCCTATAAAACCAGCCTGGTCAGGGCCAGGGTGGAAGCCTTGCTGGGGTACCTGCAAAACTACTGAAGCGAGCCTTGATCTCAACCCTGCAACCGGCCCGTTGGCGATGCTAGGATGAAAGCCTGGTCACCCTGCAGGGCCCGTCATGCTCAAGCCCTTGTCTTTGCCCCAGCACCTGCTGCATCACCAGGATGGCGAACTGGCCCAGGCCTTCGGTGTTCTGTGCTGGAATACCCAGAAGAAGACCCTGGACCGGCGCTTCCAGCACCGCCTGTGGATGTTGATGCATCAGTATCCGGCCCAGATGTTGCTGCTTCAGGAAGCCAAGCTGCCCCAGCAGCAGAAGCTGAACCTGGCCGGGCTCTCTTATGCCATGGCCCCCAATATCCAGACCCCAAGGCACCACTTCGGGGTGTTGACCGCTTCCAGCGCTGCCTTTGACCAGATGGAACCGCTGCTGAGCCGCACCCGTGAACTGCGCTTTGCCACCCATAAGAGCGCCATGCTGAGCTGGCATCGCCTGGCCAGCGGCCAACCGCTGTTGGTGGCCAATGTCCACGCCGTCAACTTCGTGCACCACAAGCGTTTTTTGGGGGAGATGGAAGGGTTGATGACCCGCCTTGGCGAGCACCGGGGGCCCATGGTGGTAGCGGGGGATTTCAATGTCTGGAGCCCAAGGCGCCAGCATTATCTCAAGGCTTTCTCCCAGGAGCTGGGCTTGGCCCAGGCGGTGATGGAAGATGCCCATCACATCAAGAGCCTGTTCCGCCGGCCCCTGGATTTCATCTTCTACCGGGGCCTGAAACTGGAGATGGCTACCGCCATCGATACCGACGTGGTGTCCGACCACAACCCCATCTATGCCCGCTTCCAGCAGCTGTGAAAAGGGCCCCTGAGGGGCCCTTGCTTGTTAGGGTTCGCTGCGGCCGCGGCCCAGCAAGGGACAGAGGAAGTACATGTCTTCCAGATCCATCACCTGGTTGTTATTGAGATCCACCCACCAGCGGCCTCCCAGGTAGCCAACGTCCCCTGGGCCGAACTCGGTCTGGGCGCCGCTCACGCCCATTTCCAATTTCTGGAAGGGGCCCGAATCCGGCAGGGCTTCTACTGCGGCAAAGGTGTCGAAGTAAAGGCCCTGGCTGGTGACGTAAATGGGGTTGCCGCCGCTACGCCGGCCTTGGCCGTTGCCCGGCGCTGCCTGGGCACTGAGTGCCACCATGGCCAGCACCAGGGCCATTGTCATTAAGGTTTTCATCTTGCCTCCCGTAAATGGTCAAAGGGGCAAGGCAGAAAGACCGGTTAGGGCCCCGTGGGCTTTCACCTTTTCTTCATGCAGCTGGCGTAGTAGGTGACGGTGCCGGGCCAGTCGCTGAAGATGCCCCTCACCCCTACGTCCCTGGCCAGTACGTCCACCAGGGTCATCATGTCGCCGTCGTTGTTGATGGCGTCGCTGACGCTTTGGTAGTACCAACCGCCGCCCCCGGCCAGGGGGCCGGACCTTTCCAGGCTCCAGGCGATAAGGTCGAGGCCGGCGGCCTTGGCTTTGCGGGCGTAGAGGGAGGGCACCATCCGGCCCTGGGAGTCCAGGGTCACCAGCATCCACAGGGGCGGCGCCAGGATGTTGACCCCTTTGGCCTTCAACTGGTCCATGGACGGATGCCAGCTGTGCTCGTCCATGGGGTCAAAGGCCGGATCGGCGTCGCGATCGTCAAGGTACACCCCCTGGCGGCCAAAGTCCGGGGCCTGGGCCAGCCAGTATTCCAGATCCGCCAGATTGAACGATTGGGGGAACACCTGGTTGGCCGGAATCCCGGCGGCCCGGTATTCGTTGATGAGTTTCTGGGCGTAATCCTGCTGGCTCATGCCGTCAAAGGGCATGGCCACCTGGGGGCTTTTCAGCTCGGGGGTGAACTTAACGCCTAGCTGTTTAAAGAGGGTAATGCTCTCGGCGTGGGTTATCAGGGTGCCGGTCTGGCTGTACAGGTCGGTGCGCCAGCCCGGGGTACCCAGGATGAACTCCAAGGGGGTCTGGGCCCTGGGATTAAAGCCGTCCATCTTGCCCTTAAGCTGCTTGAATTCGGCCAGGGTGATATCGGAGGTGCAGCAGGTGGCGCTGGCCGGGGTGTCGCCGTGGGCCGGGGTAAAGGGCTGGCTGCACTTGGCGGCCAGTTCCGGTATGGCCAGGATATTGGTGGTGGTGGCCAGGTCGCACTGGCTGTGACGGCAGACCAGCTCCTTGTCCTTGGTGAAGGTCACATCGCATTCCAGCACCCCGGCGCCCATGGCAGCCGCCGCCTGGTAGGACTCCCTGGTGTGTTCGGGAAACTGCAGGGGCGCCCCCCTGTGGCCAATGGAAAAGTCGGTGCGGTAAAAGGGCCCCTTGGCACATTGCTGCAACTTGGTTTTTAGGGGGCCTGGGTCCATATCGGCCACCAGATAGAAGGGCCGGGGGCCGACCTGGGCCTGTTTGTGGCCCCGCAAGCTAGCCGGGGTGGCGGCGCAGGCGGTATTGGCAAGGGCCACGGCTGCCAGCAGCCAGGCCAGGTGAGCGTATTTCATGGTCATCTTCCCTCTGGGTGTCCTTATCGTCCAGGCCTAAAGCCTAGCGGGGAGCCATGACGGTTTAAGGGCGGTTCGGTGACAATGCCCAGGGCGGCGTTGCACCACCTTGTGGTTTTTAATTCGTTAAAATTGACTTTTTATTCGTTCGATCGGATCTTGTGCCCACGACATCCCGCTGAGCGCCCCCTTGGCCAAGTACCGGCCGGCGCCCCGGCTGAGCCTGGGTCCGTGGCGCCCAAGCCGCAGCCGTCGCTGCGGTTTTTTGTTGCCTGGAGATCCTATGACCAGCTCCGCCTATTCCGCCCTTATCCCCGTGGCCAAGCGCCCTGGGCAACTCTTTGTCAAAGGGCAGGGCAGTTATCTGTTTGACGATACCAACAAGGGCTACCTGGATCTGGTGCAGGGCTGGGCGGTAAATACCCTGGGCCATAGCCCTTTGGTCATGCAAGAAGCCCTGGCCCGCCAGGCCGCCACCCTGGTGAACGCCAGCCCCGGTTTTTACAACGGCCCCATGGTGGAGCTGGCCAACACTTTGGTGAAGCATTCTGTGTTCGACCAGGTGTTTTTTGCCTCCAGCGGCGCCGAGGCCAATGAAGGGGCCATCAAGCTCGCCCGCCGCTGGGGCCAAAAACACAAGAACGGCGCCTTTAAAATCATCACCTTCGAAGGGGGCTTTCACGGCCGCACCCTGGCCTGCATGTCCGCCTGCGGCAAACCGGCCTTTGAGGCGCTGTTCGAGCCCAAGGTGCCGGGCTTTATCAAGGTGCCCTTTAACGATTTGGCGGCGGTAGCCGCGGCCATGGACGACGCCACGGTGGCGGTGATGCTCGAACCCATACAGGGGGAGGCGGGAGTGGTGGAGGCCAGCTGCGATTTCCTGCAAGGCCTGGCTGCCCTTTGCCAGGCACAAAATGCGCTGCTCATTTTTGACGAGGTACAGACCGGCATCGGCCGCACCGGCAAGCTCTTTGCCTATGAGCACCACGGCATCAAGCCCCATATCATGACCCTGGCCAAGGGCCTGGGCGGCGGTGTGCCGCTGTCGGCGATGCTGATAGATAACGCGGTCAGCTGCTTTGAATACGGCGACCAGGGCGGCACCTTCAGCGGCAACCCGCTGATGTGCGCCGTGGGCCAGGCCATGGTAGAGGCGGTCACCGCCCCCGGCTTTTTGGCAGGGGTCAATGCCCGCAGCCAGCAATTGAAAGCAGGCCTGGGTCTGCTGAGCGCCAAGTACGGCCTTGGCGAGGTGCGGGGCCAGGGCCTGCTGCTGGCGCTCAATACCGGGATGCTGGATGCCAGCGCCCTGGTGGAAAAGGCCATGGCGCTTGGGCTCTTTATCAACGCCCCCAGGGCCAATACCCTGCGCTTTATGCCGGCGCTCAATATCAGCGAGGCCGAAGTGGCCGAGGCCCTTGGCCTATTGGACAAGCTATTTAGCCAGTAAAAAAGCCGCCCTCGGGCGGCTTTTTTACTGCGTTTAGGCTTCTTCCATTGCCGATTCCGGCTCGGGGGCCTTGGCGTCGATAAAGATCCAGTCTTTTTCTTCCACCAGGTTGACGGTGCCGTCGCGGGTGGTGCGAATGGGCACCACCACGTCACAGGAAATTTGCGGTTTCACCGAGGCGAAAATCGGCACAAAGCCAAAGTGGCGGGCGGTGTCGATAATGGCCCGCTGGTTGGAGGGGTCGATGTCCGCCGCTTCGTCGATATAAAGGGGAATGCGGTACAGGCCGCGCTCTTTTTCGCTGAGTAGCTGGCGGATAAACAGCATGCCGCAAAGCAGCTTGATGGTGATACGGGTACCGTTGGAGCCGGCCGAGTCGATTTTGTCGTAAGAGTCGGTGTTGCCGGCTCTGTCGGTGACCTTAAAGCGGATATCAAAAAGGTCGTCCAGGGTCAGGCCGGCGGCGTCGGTGCCCACCTTGATAAGGTAATCCTTGGCCTCGCCAAGGGCTTTGTCGTCGGTGGGTTGGTTGAGGTCAAGAAGGTCAAAGCTCTCGCCGCTCTCGTAGGTGCGGGAGGTCTCCAAGATGGTGTCGATGTGCTGCACCAGCTGCGGCCTGTCCACCACCTCGATTTTAAAACCCTTGAGGTTGGAGATGGGGTGGCGGGTAATGCCCTGGTTAAAGCGCTCCATCTCGCCGTGCAGGCGGTGCAGGTCGTTACGCAAGGAACTTAAGGTCCCTGCCACGTCCACCAGCGCCGCACGGGCCTGGCGGGCAATGACTTCCCGCTCTGCCGGCAGGTTGTGGAAGCTGTTAATCAGCTTCATGCAGCGGGTTTCTTCGTCCGGCTCGCCGTCAAACTGGCTGATGCCTTGCTTGAACAGGTGCATGTAGGTGTTGCTGATGCCAAGGTCGTGGTCGCGCAGCTCCCGGCACTCGCGGTTAAAGTGCTCCAGGCTCTCACTCAGGGCGTCCATGTCCAGGCGGATATCAATCATGTAAGGGGTGGTGCGGCCGCTGATAAGATCCAGCTGGTCATCGATACGTTGGCCCTTGACCCGGCTCAGGGTCTCGTCCTGGCGCTTGAATTGGTCTTCGGTGACTTTCAGTTGCATCAGCTGGTCGTTAAGGCGGCTTTCCATGGCCCTAAGCTCTTCGAGCTGCTCGCGAAGGCCCGCTTCTTCCTCGGCCAGGGTGTCGAACTGGGCCTGGCGCTCAGGGTAAAGGGCCTGCATCTCCTCAAAGCGCTTGAAGGCGCGAAGGGCCGCTTGTTCTTCTTCCACCTGCCGTTCCAGGGCGCTCTTTTCGGCCAGTTTGGCTTCCAGGTCCTGGGCCACTTTCAGCTGGGCGTTAAGCTGGTTGAGCTCCGCTTCCTGCTGGTCGATGGTTTCTTTCAAATGCAGCTTGTCTTCGCTGGCGGAGAACTGCGCCGAGTGCAGGTGGCTCAAATCCACCGTCGCCCCCGGCAGCTGCATGATATGGCCCTTGATGGCGCTGGCCACGGCTTCCAAGAAGTCGCCAAAGGCGCTGTCGTCGGTGATCTCCACCTCGCCGCCCTTGGCAGTGGAGAGCGCCAGCAGATCCGGGTTCAGCAGCTTGCTGACTTCGGCCATTTCCCCCGGCGCCAGATCTTCACGGAGCCTTGAGTAGAGGTTGTACTCGAGGTTTTTAAATTGCAGCTTATTGGAGCTGAGCTGGCGGCGAAGGTCCTTGATGCGCCGCTCGATGGCGGACATCGGCTGGGCCTTGGCCGAGGCCAGCAGGCCCACCAATTCTTCGTATTCGGCCTTGAGGCTGGCGATATTGGCCTTGAGGGTGGGCTCGTCCACCAGGGCAAAGTCCTGGTAGAGGGCGTTGTACTCGTCCAGCCATTGGCCAAGGCTGGTCTTGGTGCCGCCCAGGGCCAGCATCTGGTTTTGCAAGAAGCTGAACTTGTCTTTGAGGCCTGCTTTGTCTTCTGACAGTTGCTCGCGGCGGGACGACAGCTCGTGGTGCTTCTCGTCCATATGGTCGTGCCACTGCACCAGGGCTTCGTCCAGGCGCGGCTGGTAGGCGGCCAGTTTGCCCTTGAGCACGGCGCGGCTGTCTAAGAGGTGCTCCAGGGCCTTAACGGCGTCGGCTTCTTTTTCCATGGCCAAAAGCTGGGCGCGCATGCGGTTAACCCGGTCAAAGGCGCTGTGCCACACCGCCAAAAAATCGATGCGGGCATTGGAAAAATGCCGGTCGAAGACCTTGAGCATAAAGCCCTTCACGTCCTGGGCGGTGAGCTTGTGCAGGTTCAGCATGCGCCGGAAAATTTCTTTATAAACCGGCGCGTCCGAGACGTTATTGAGGGGAATGAGCTTCATGGCCAGGTGGTCGTAAGGGCTGGCGCCACCGGTCAAAAGGGCGTTCAGTTCAGAGGCTTTTAGCTCCTGGGGAATGCGGCCGTATTGCTGCAAACGCTCCATCAGCTTGCCGTAGGGCAGTATCGCCTTGCCGTCCATGTAGTCGCTCATGTCCAGCGGCCCTTCGTAGCAGAAGTACTGGTACTGGTAGCCGCTGGCCTTGCCCCGGCCGGCAACGCCTATGGTCATGGCGCGGTCGCCCGGCAGGCGCGCTTCCAGCAGCACATAGGAGCGGTCGGTGGCGAAGTAGAACTTGCGGGTTTCTTCAAAGCTGTGGCCGTCCCATTCGGTGAGGCGCATGTCGTTGATCAGGGGAAACTGCAAGGCGTTGATCACCGACGATTTGCCGGTGTTGTTGGGGGCGCACACCGACACCGATTTATCCAATGGCAGCACGCACTTGCCGTAACCGGCGGTATTCAAAAGGGCCAGCTTGGTCAGGCCATAACACTCAGCCATCGACTTTCTCCTCGGTCAGGGCCAGGGCGGCGTCCAGGAAACGGTGGCAGGGAGCCAGCAGTTTGAAGCCGTCGCCCTCTTCGCGGGCAAAGCCCAGGCGCACCATGCGGTTAAAGACTTCCTTGCGAAGGTCCGAGGCGCTTTGCACGTTGAGCTGCTCAAAAAGCGGCAGGTGGCGGCTCACCAATTGGTCCATCTCGGTAAAGCCCAAGACGTTGTCAAAAAGGGCGTTGACCGGGTCTTTGCCGGCGTCGGCAAAGTCTTCCACCAGGCAGTAGAGGGTCAGGGCAAACCACTGGGAGGTCTTCGACATGTTCACCGAGGTTTCCGGGGTGTCGAAGTAAAAAAAACCGCGCTCGTCATGCTTGAGGCTGTAGCCCAGAGCAGCAAAAAGGGCGGCGTAGGCGTCGTGCTGGGCGCTTAGATCCAGCCACAGGCCGGGCTCGGTTTCACTCAGGTGATAGCCGGCCGCCAGCTTGCGGTGAATGTCTTCCAGGGCCTTGAGTTCGGCCAAATCAATCTGCATGGCGGATCTCCAGCGGATGAAGTTGAATGGTACAGTCTTTGAGTTCCAGGGTTTGGCGCTCGCCGTGGGGCGCCTCGGCCTGAAGCTGAATGTGTTGGTAGAGGTGCAAAAGCTCGTCTGCCGCCAGATCTGGGTAGCTGGCCACCAACCAGTGAATGGCGCTCTGCTGGCCTGAGGCCTTGAAGGCGCTTTGCACCTCGGCCGGATCTGGCAGGTGCATGTGGCTGGGCGGCGCGAGGTCGTCATCGTCGGGCAGCACCACTTCTTGTTCTTGGAAGTTAGCGATATCACCCAAGTAGGCCAGCAACTGGTGTTGGCTGGCCAAGGTGCGGCGCTGGCCGTCGGAGGCCAGCACCGGCATGGCGGTCAGGGCCCGCTCCAGGCCTTTTTTTCGCACCTCACCCAAGAGCGCCGAGGCGGCTTTGGCAATCAGGGTGTTTTTACGCAGTTCCTGGCGCAGGGGCAGCAGCAGGTCGGAGGCGCGGCGCAGGCTCTCACGGCCCTCGTTAAAGAGCACCAAAATGCGGGTGCGCAGCAGCAACAGGCCATTACGCACCTCAAAAAGGTGGCCGGCCCTTTCCAGGCGGCGGTGCTGGTAATGAAGGTTAACCGACAAGGCGTCCAGGGCCTGGGCAAAGCGGCCGTTGGTGTCGAGCATGTCCACCATGGGCTCGATGTAATCGTCAAAGGCGTCCAACACCAGTTGATAGCGGTGGTTCAGGGACAGGCTGCTTTGGCCCTTGGCAGTTTCTGCCAGGCGGTAGATGGCCCCTTCGTTGTCCTTGAACTGGCTGCCGATTTTACGCACCAGGTTGTCGATGCGGCGCAGGTAACGGCGGCTGTCCTCCGTGTCCAGGGCTTCGAGGCTTTCCTCGAGTTTGGCGCTTAAGCGGGCAATTTCTTCGAGCTGGGCTTCGATTTCCCCGGCCAGGCCCAACTGGTGCTCTTTGACCAGGTACTGGACGAACTCGAAGACAGCGCCATTCAGCTCCAGCAGGCTGGATTTTGGTAGCGGCAGCACCAGGTCCAGGCTCAGCAGCCTTTCGGCTTCCTTGAAGACCTTGTCGTGGCCCCAGTCCGGGTATTGCTGGCGAAACAGGCCTTGCAGATCCTGAAAACTAAAGGGGCTGAAGCCGAACCGTTCTACCAACCGTTCGAAGGTAGGCCAGTGTTCGGCCAGCAAGCGAATGATTTTGCTGGGGTGATGCATGCAGTGTCTCAGCCTTTTACCAGGCTTTGGTCAGTTGTCCCAATATGGCGGGGCGCGCGGCGCCGGTCGCCTGTGGCAGGTTGCCGGGTTGTCCCTTTATAAACTGCCTGGCCAGCCAGGCAAAGGCCATGGCTTCGAGCCAGTCGCCGGGAATGCCCTGCTGGTCTGTGGTGGTCCAGCCAAGGGACGGCAGCCGGGTGGCCAAGGCCTGGCACAGCACCGGGTTTTGGGCGCCGCCGCCACACAGGGCCACAGAGTCGCTTACTCCCAACTGTTCCAGGTGCCGGGCTATGGACTCCACGGTCAGGGCCAGCAGGGTGGCCTGCACGTCGGCCGGGGCCTCCTGACCGGTTAAGGCGGCGTCCAGCCAGTCCAGGTGAAAGAGTTCGCGGCCGGTGGACTTGGGCCAGGGCTGGCTGAAATAAGGCTCTGCCAACAGGGTGGCCAGCAGCTCGGGCAGCACCTGGCCACTGGCGGCAAAGGTGCCGTCTTTGTCATAGCTCTGGCCCAGGTGGCGGCGCACCCAGGCGTCCATCAGGGTGTTGCCTGGGCCGGTGTCAAAGCCGCAGACCTTGTCCCCAAGGTGGGTGACATTGGCGATGCCGCCGATATTGAGCACCGCTTCACTGCTGAGCACTGCCTTGTGAAAGGCGGGCACCAGGGGCGCGCCCTGGCCGCCCAGGGCCAAATCCTTCATGCGAAAGTTGCTGACCACATCGATGCCGGTTGCCACCGCAAGGGTGGCGGCGTCGCCAATCTGCACGCTGTAGCCCCACTGGGGCCGGTGGCGTATGGTTTGGCCATGGCTGCCGATGGCTTCGACCTGCGCCGCTGCCACCCCGGCTGCCTTAAGTAGCTGTTGCACCGCCTGGGCTGACGTCTGGGCAAAGGCCAGGCTCAGGCTCATCACCGCCTCCAAGTTATCGCTGCCGGGTTGGCAAAGACCGTGCAGGCCCTGGCAGAGTTTTGGTGGCAGTGGCTGTAAATGGCTGGCCAGCAGCACCGGCTTGGTCCCGGCAAAATCCACCAGTACCGCATCGATGCCGTCCATGCTGGTGCCGCTCATCAGGCCTATGTACAGTTCCATCTCGGCTATCCCTTCGGTTAACGCAATGGGGCCGGCGATATGCCGGCCCCATCAAGATAAATGGTGCAGTGCCAACCTAAGCCAAACCGCCTCAGCGCATGGCCAGCATGATGCGGCGGTGGCTCTCCAGACGGGCCAGCATATCGCCGGCCTGGGCCTTGAAGGCCGCCAATTCGCCCTTGGGTACCGGGCTCGCTTCGGGCAGCTTGACGGTGCGGGGGTTACGGTGCACGCCGTTGACCAGGAATTCATAGTGCAGGTGCGGCCCGGTAACCCGGCCGGTGGCGCCGACGTTGCCGATACGCTGACCCTGTTTGACCTTCTGGCCGGTCTTGACCATGCGCTTGGACAGGTGCAGGTACTTGGTCACGAACTGCTCGCCATGGCGGATAAAGACATAGTTGCCGTTGAGGCTGGAGTAGCCGGAGCGCATCACCCGGCCGTCGCCGGAGGCGTAGACGGGGGTGCCGGTCTTGGCGGCGTAGTCGATACCGTTATGGGGGCGGACCCGGCCGGTGACCGGGTGCAGGCGGCGCGGGTTGAAGCTGGACGAGATGTACTTGTAGCTCACCGGCGAGCGCAGGAAGGCTTTGCGCAGGGACTTGCCCTCGGGGCTGTAGTAGTTGCCGTCACTGTGGCGCACTGCGTTGTAGGTCTGGCCTTGGTTGGTAAAGCTGACCGCCAGGATGTCGCTATCGGCCAGGAAGTCGCCGTCCACGAAGTCCTGGTTGTAGATCACCGCAAAGCTGTCCCCTTCACGCAGTTCCAGGGCGAAGTCGATGTCATAGCCGAGGATATTGGCGATGCCGTCAATGACGGCGGGGCTGAGGCCTGCGCTGATGCCGGCGTTCCAGAAATTAGAGGTGATGGTGCCGGTGGCGAACTGCTCCCTGTGCTCCACAGGCAGGCTCTGGTCGCTGAGGCGATACTGGTCGCCGTCCTTGACCACATCGATGATGCGGGTGCGGCTGGGGGCGTAGCGGATGGCCAGCAGGGTACCGTCTTCGTCCTTGGCAAAATCGAGAGTCTCGCCGGGGCGCAGCACGGTCAGGGGTTTGCCGGCGTCACCCAGTTGGCTGAGCAGCTCATGCAGGGTGCGGGCGGACAAGCCGGCCCTGTCGAACAGTTTGGCAAGGCTGTCGCCGGATTTGACGGTCTCGGTACGCCAGGCGTACTCGGGAGCCACGTCGGACTCCACCAAGGGGCGTGACTCTACGTCGACCACCAGCGGATAGCGTTCGCCGACCTTGAGCTTTTCCAAGTCATGATCGCGAATGGCCTCGGCGTCGTCCGACGGCAGTATCAGCAGCAGTGCCAGCAGGGCCGACACGCTACCAACCAGAATTTTGTGGCCTTTGGGCAAGGTTTTAAAAAGATGCAGCATGGCTTCTAAATGACTTAAGCAAATAAGAAAACCAGCGCAGCTGAGCTGCCTGATCTTTGAGGAGTCTATCGGCTTTTAATGCTCGAGGCCAATCGGATACACTAGGCCCTTATGTCTTTTTGCCGTGAAATGAGGTTTAGATCATGACTGTGGTCCAGGACGCCCTGGAAATTCTCAAGCGGGGTGTGGAAGAGATCCTGGTTGAAGATGAACTGGTGGCCAAACTCAAGGAAAACCGTCCGCTGCGCATCAAACTGGGGGCTGACCCGACGGCGCCGGATATCCACCTTGGCCACACTGTGGTGCTCAACAAGATGCGCCAGTTCCAGGATCTGGGCCATGAGGTGATTTTCCTTATCGGTGACTTTACCGGCATGATCGGCGATCCGTCCGGCAAGAACACCACCCGCCCGCCTTTGACCCGCGAAGACGTGCTGCGCAACGCCGAAACCTACAAGGAACAGGTGTTCAAGATCCTCGATCCGGCCAAGACCCAGGTGGTGTTCAACTCCAGCTGGCTCGAAGAGCTTGGCGCCGCCGGCATGCTCAAGCTGGCCTCCAACCTCACCGTGGCGCGGATGCTGGAGCGAGACGACTTTAAAAAGCGCTTTGCCGGCAACCAGCCTATCGCCATCCATGAATTCATGTACCCGCTGCTGCAAGGCTATGACTCTGTGGCCCTGAAAGCGGACGTGGAGCTGGGGGGGACCGACCAGAAGTTCAACCTGCTGATGGGCCGCGAGCTGCAAAAATCCGAAGGCCAGTCCACCCAGGTGGTGGTGATGATGCCGCTGCTCGAAGGCCTGGACGGCGTCAAGAAGATGTCCAAGTCGGCCGGCAACTACATCGGCATCAGCGAAGCCCCCACCGAGATGTTCGGCAAGATCATGTCGGTCAGCGACGATCTGATGTGGCGTTACTACGAGCTGCTGTCCTTCCGCCCCATGGACGAAATTCGCGGTTTTCGCCAGGCCATTAGCGAAGGCGCCAACCCCCGCGACTATAAAATTCTGCTGGCCAAGGAAATCATCGCCCGCTTCCACAGCGACAGCGATGCCGAAGCGGCCCACCAGGACTTTATCCAGCGCTTCCAGAAGAACGCCATGCCCGACGAAATGGACGAGCTGACCCTGGACGCCGGTAGCGAAGGCCTGGCCATTGCCAACTTGCTGAAGGAAGCCGGCCTGGTGGCTTCCACCTCCGACGGTATGCGCATGATCAAGCAAGGGGCCGTCAAGATGGACGGTGACAAGGTCGATGATGCCAAGCTGGTGGTGCCCCAGGGCACCGTCGCCGTGTTCCAGGTGGGTAAACGCAAATTCGCCCGGGTGACACTGGGTTGATAAAAAAACGGCGCCCAAGGCGCCGTTTTTAGTGAAAGCCCCTCAGCGAGGGGCTTTTTTATTACTGGTAGCTCACGTCCAGGGTCAGGCCGGAGAAGGCCCGGTAGGCGCGGATGCCGATGTACCAGGTGTCTTCGGCCGGGGCGCTGAAGCTGCAGCTTTCGCTGTTACCACCCTGGTAGGGGCGGCAGTCATAGCTGCTGGTGGTGGGCTGGGCGCCACGCTTGACGTAGAGGTCGGCGTCGCCGCTGCCGCCACTGATGCTGACGTTCAGCGCGCTGGTGCCGGCTGGCACATCGACGCTGTAATAGAGCCAGGCGTTGCGCTTGGCGGTCAGGTCAGTCTCGGTGAAGCCGCCCGGTTCGCCGCCGGGATCGCCACCGCCGTCACAGCCGTTTTCGGCGAGGTAGTCCACGGCGTCCTGTGCCTGCACCAGGCCATAACCGTAGTAGTTGTCGCGACCGGCCGTGCCAAGATCCTTGGCAGTGGCGGTCAGGGCGCTGCGGATCTGGCTGGCGGTGCAGCTGGGGTAGTAGCTCCACACCAGGGCGGCTACGCCGGCCACGTGGGGGGTAGCCATGGAGGTGCCGTTGTAATAGTCGTAGTCCTGGCCGCCCACCACGGTCAGGGTGGCGCTTTGACCGGCCTTGGCGGCCAAGTCCAGGCCGGTGGCCCTGTTCACAGAGGCGGTGGGGAAGCTGACGCTGTTGTTCTGGTCAATCAGGTAGTTGGACTGCAGGCCGGGCATGCTGGCCTTGGAGTAGACAATGGCGCCGACACCGCCGGCGTTGGCACAGGCCTGAACGGCGTTGAACTCAGGGTAGCCGCTGGCAGACTCGTTGGCGGTCCTTTCCACCACACAGATCTTGCCGCTGGCGCCGCTGCAGCTGGCAGTAGAGCCGCTGGTGGTACAGGCGGCCAGGGGCGCGGTGACGGTGCCGTTGATGTCGGCGGCCACATAGCTGCCGCCGCTGACGTAGTAGCGCAGGTGCGGTACTACGCCGAGATCGGCATAGGTGGCGCCGCCGACGCTTATCTGGGCTTCGCGGCCGTCACCGGGGATAACGGTGGAGCGGATGGCAACCCCTGGGGCAGACAGTTCAACCTGGCTGTTGTACTGGGAGAAGTAGGCCCATTGCTCGTTGCTGTCCACGGCGCCCACGGACACCACGGAGCTGTAGGAAGCAGGGTAGGACAGGGAACTGTCGGCACCGTTACCGGAGGCGGCAATGGACAATACCCCTTGGCTCAGCAACTGGCTGAAGGCATTGGACTCGGTGGTGGAAGAACCGCTGCCACCCAGGCTCATGTTGATCACGGAGGCGCCGCCGTCGGCACAGGCCTCGGCAGCGTCAACCAGGTCGGAGGCGGTGGGCCAGCTGCCGTTGTTGTCGAACACCTTGACCACATAGATGCCGACCTGGTCGGCCGGGAATATCCCCACCACCCCTTCGCCGTTGTTGGCCAGGCCCGCTATGGTACCGGCTACGTGGGTACCGTGGCTGACACCAGGAGAGCTCCAGACGCCGGTACCGCTGTTGCCTTCGCCGCTGACATTGCTGCTGGTCAGATCGCCATGGCCAAGGGCATAGCCGGTGTCCATGACACAGACGGTCTTGCCGGTGGGGGCGTTGTTGCCCAGGGCGCCAGCGGCCTGCACCTTGCTGATACCCCAGGGCAGGATCTCGTTGAGGCTGGACGCCATGGGTTTACGGATGGGGTCGGCTTCGACGTATTCCACTTCAGGGTCGGCCTTGAGGGCCTTGAGCTGGGCGGCATTGAGTTTGGCACCCACGGCATTGAAGCGTTCCAGGCGGTTGCGGATGGTACCGCCGGCCTTGCTGACGCGCTGGGCGTTGTCCTTGGCCCTGGCCACCCTTTCCAGGGCGTTCATGGCTTGCACGGACTTGTTGCCCCTTTCCTTGAATTTGACGATGTAGCGGCCAGAGTCCTGATCCTGGTTGTCCAGGAAGGGCGGTGCCATCCCCTGGCCAGCGGCCAGAGCGGGGGTCATTACAGCGCACAGAGCGAGGGTCACTGGCGCCAGGCGCAGTGCCGTCTTCTTATAAGTCATGGTGGTGTGTCCTCGTTAGTGATTGTTTTTATTCCCGCGACCACCGTCGACTGCTCCTTCTGACGCGCGGGTCTCCACCATTTCACAAATGTTTCAAAATTGTAGTGATAGCGATCTCTTTTTTGATGCAACCCAGGCTGGTCTGTTTTTCAGCTATGGCTAATTCGCCTTAGGGGTTGTAGATGGGGCCGCCTTTGGCCTGGTAGGCGTCCAAGACCCCTTTGCCTTCGGTGCGCATCAGGCCCCTTTGGATGCGGACACCGGCCCTTTCCAGGTAGCGGTAGGACTCGTAGAACACCGGGCCTTCATCGAAACCTATGGCCCTGGCGTCGTCACCGCTGGCGGCGCACACCATGCGTTTGACACCGCTCCAAAGGGTAGCCCCCAGGCACATGGCGCAGGGCTCGCAAGAGCTGAACAGGGCGCAGTCCTGCTCGGCCAGGCTGAAATGCTGCTGGCGATTCTGGGCCATCATGATCGCCATCACTTCGGCGTGCAGGCAGCTGTTGTGGTTGGTCACCACCGCATTGACACCGACCCCCAGCAGGCGGCCGTCTACTTCGCTGAAGATGGCGGCGCCGAAAGGGCCGCCGGTTTGGCGGGCGACGTTTTCACGGGCCAGGCTGATGGCCAGGGCCATCTTGGATTTGTCGTCGGGGTAGGACTTGTCCCAGTCCAAAGAGGGCAGCACCCAGTGCGGCAGTTGCAGTTCCAGGGCGGTGCTCGGCGGTCGCAGGGCAGTGGCGAGATCCATGGCAAGACTCCTTTTTTGCTATTTACCTTGTCTCAGCCATTAGCATGGGTCAGGGCCGGAGAAGAAGAAGAAACTTTACGAAAACGTTTCTATAACAATCTCTTGTGATCAAGCTCAGGGATTTTTTACCGGCCAGAATCAGCAAGAGTTAATGGAGGCCGTGGAAGGATGAAAGGCAGCGTCCACTGACCTACCGGGATTGAGGAGGAAGGGTGAAACCCTATTTGATGATGGGGCTGCTGTTGCTGCCCTTAGGCCTGGCCCAGGCAGCCACACCCGTCGCCAGTTATACCCAGGATGGTACCTTCAGCCGCGATACGGTGGTGGAACTGGCCAGGCAATTGTCGAAAAAACCTTTCAAGGCCCCGGAAAAACCCCTGCCTGAGGTGCTGGACGACATCAGTTACGACCAGTACCGGGACATCCGTTTCTCCCCTTCTGCGGCGATCTGGGCCAACAGTGGCCTGCCTTACCAGATGCAGTTTTTCCTGCGCGGCCTCTACTTCAAAGACCCGGTGGAAGTGGCAGTGGTAGAGGACGGCAAGGCCCGTCACCTGGCCTACGACCCGGCCATGTTCAGCACCGGCGCCGTGATGAACCAGCCCCTGCCGGCCCAGGACATCGGTTTTTCCGGCTTTCGCCTCCATGCCCCCATCAACAAGGCCGACTATTACGACGAAGTGGCAGTGTTCCAGGGCGCCAGCTATTTCCGCTCTTTGGGCCGCAACCAAAACTACGGCCTCTCTGCCCGTGGTCTGGCGGTAAAGACCGCCGACCCCCAAGGGGAGGAATTCCCGGCCTTTCGCGCCTTCTGGGTGGAAAAACCCTCCAAGGAAAGCAACTCCATACTGGTCTACGCCCTGCTGGACAGCCCCAGCACCACCGGTGCTTACCGCTTTACCATCAGGCCCGGTGACAACACCATCATGGACGTGGAGGCCACCCTCTTTCCCCGGGTGGATCTGGACAAGATAGGGCTGGCCCCGGCCACCAGCATGTACATGTTTTCCATGAACGGCCGCCAGGGCGCCGACGATTACCGGCCCCAGGTCCACGACTCGGACGGCCTGCTTATCCTCAACGGCAAAGGGGAGCGGCTGTGGCGACCCCTGGCCAACCCGGCTTCCCTGCAGATCAGTGCCTTTGAAGACACCGCCCCCATGGGCTTTGGCCTGATGCAGCGCGAACGCAACTTCGACCGCTACCAGGACCTGGAGGCCCATTACGAAAACCGCCCCAGCCTCTGGGTCGAGCCGGTGGGCAACTGGGGCAAGGGCGCCGTAACATTGGTGGAGATCCCCAGCCAATCGGAGATCCACGACAATATCGTCAGCTACTGGGACCCGGCCGAGCTGCTCAAGGCCGGGTCCGAATACAGCTTTGCCTATCGCCTCAGCTGGGGCACCGAGCCCCTGTCACGTTCGGTCAGGGTAGCGGCAAGCCGCGCTGGTCGTGCCGACATCAAAGGGCCCACCCCGGACCGGCTGTTCGTGGTGGACTACCAGGACACTCAGCCGCCGTCAGGACAGTTGCCCCAGGCCCAGGCCACCACTTCGGCCGGAACCATCAGCGACGTGGTGGTGCAACCCAACCCCAGCGTCCAGGGCTACCGGGTCAGTTTCCGGCTGCATACCGACGACAGCCCCCTGGCCGAGTTGCGCCTGGAACTCAAGTTCCAAGACGGCCGCCAGGCGGAAACCTGGCTCTATCGCTGGACCCCTGACGCATGAGGGGTACCCCGGAAGAATTGGCCGGCGCCATGCCGGCCCAGGACTTGAGTAGCCTGAGCCACCGCCAACCGCAACAGCCAGGAGCGGTGCGTTCCCGTTGGTGGCGCCGGCTGCTGGTGGTGGGCGGCGCCCTGGTGCTGGCCGCCTATGCCATCTTCGAGATGTGGCTGGTGTTTGACGCCGGTGGTGTCACCTGGCCCGAATACGTGGTGCTGGTGCTCTTTGCCCTGACCTTCAGCTGGATTGCCCTGGCCTGCACTACGGGTATCGCCGGCTTTTGCGTGCAGCGCTTTGGCAAGGCCCCCAACTGGCTTGATGCTCCCCTGACCGGCAGGACTGTGGTGCTGATGCCCACCTACAACGAGGATCCGGCGCGGATCTTCGCCGCCATCGAGGTGATGGCCAAGGGCATTATCGAGGCAGGGGAGGGCGAGGCCTTCGACTGGTTTATCATCGCCGACACCACCAACCCCGAGGTGATGCTGCAGGAAGAAGAAGCCCTGCTGGCCATTCGCCAACGGCTGGGGGACAAGGCCCGCATTTTTTACCGGCGCCGCCGGGAAAACCAGGCCCGCAAGGCCGGCAACGTCGCCGACTTTTGCCGCCGCTGGGGCCGCCATTACCACCATATGCTGGTGCTGGACGCCGACAGCCTGATGGCGCCCAAAACCCTTATCCAATTGGCCCGGCGTATGGAAGCCAGCCCCGATACCGGCCTTATCCAGACCATACCCCGGCTTATTCGCGGCACCACAGTGGTGGCCCGGGTGCAGCAGTTCGCCACCCGCATCTACGGGCCCATGGTGGGCACTGGCCTGGCCTGGTGGGTGGACCGGGACGGCAACTTCTGGGGCCACAACGCCATTATCCGCACCAGCGCCTTTATGGCCTGTGCCGGCCTGCCGGAGCTGCCCGGCAAGGCCCCTTTCGGCGGCCATATCCTCAGCCACGACTTTGTGGAAGCGGCCTTGCTACGCCGGGCCGGCTGGGTGGTGGACATCGCCTGGGACTTGGATGGCTCCTATGAAGAAAGCCCGCCGTCGCTGATTGACATGGCGGTGCGGGACAGGCGCTGGTGCCAGGGCAACCTGCAACATGCCAAGGTGCTGCCGGCCAAGGGGCTAAGCTGGGTCAGCCGGCTGCACATGGTCACCGGCATCATGTCTTACCTGAGCTCCTCCCTGTGGCTGCTGCTGGTGCTGGCCGGTTTTGCCCTGGCTTTGCAGGCGCAATTTATCCGCCCCGAATATTTTCCCGACAGCTTCTCCCTGTTCCCGGCCTGGCCGGTACTGGATGCCGAAAAGGCGCTGTGGTTGTTCGGGGTCACCCTGGGGGTGCTGTTTGCGCCCAAGATCCTGGGGTTGGTGCACAGCTTGCTGGACGGTGATTGCCGCCGGGGCTGCGGCGGCGCCTGGCGCCTGCTGCGCAGCTTTGTGCTGGAGGTGCTGGTGTCGGCGCTGATCGCCCCGGTGATGATGCTTATTCACAGTGGCGCCGTGCTGGCGGTGCTGCTGGGGGCCGACAGCGGCTGGAACCCCCAGCGCCGGGACGACGGCAGCCTGCCCTGGGCCGATGTCTGGCGCCGCCACCGTAGCCATGTGGCCACCGGGTTGTTGCTGGCGGTGGCGGCCTGGTTCAACTCCTGGCAGCTGCTGGCCTGGCTGTCGCCGGCCATTCTCGGCATGCTGCTGGCGGTGCCCCTGTCCTATTACACGGCGGCCAGCGGCCTTGGCCAGCGCCTTAAGAACAAGGGCTGGTTGCAAATCCCCGAAGAAGCCCAGGCCCCGGCCATCGAAATGGCCCTGGAGCAAATCCTGCCCTGGTACCAAGAACGCCTGGCCCAGGCTCCCACTCTGGCGGTGCTGGCCAATGACCCTGTCCTTGGCCGCCGGCGCCTGGGGCTTATCGACCCCATAGCGCCGCGCCTGCCTGGGCAGGTCAAGGTATTGGATGCCATGGTGGGTACCAAGCTGGGGGACAGCCAGGACCCGGCCCAGGCCCTGGCCTTTATGGACACCAAGGAGCAGGCCTGGCTGCTGTCTACCCCCGCCCTCTACCAGGGCTTTTTGGCCCTGGGGGCGGCGGTGGTGACCGCCGAGGCCTGAGCCTAGTCCGAGGCGCCATAGTCGCGGTTACTGAGCCACAGGCACTGGTAGGGGGCCAGTTCCAGCTCCTGTTGGACGTCGCCGAACAGCTGGCCGCTGATCAAGTCGAACCAGAGGTCGGTGCTGACCAGGTTGATGCTGGACAACGGCAGCACCTGGGGTTGGTTGCTGACATTATGGATGGCAAAGATGCTCTGGCTGCGGTCCAGGCTCTGGCGCCAGACCCCGAAGATCTGCAGCCCCAGGTGCAGGGTGAACTGGGTGGCGTTGGGGTGGAAGGCCGGCTGGGCGCGGCGCACCTGGATCAGGTGGCGCAGGGCCTCGAAGGCCTGCTGGTGGTGGCTGCCGTTACTCAAGGAGGTGCGCAGGGCCTCCAGGGTCCAGCTGTGGCGGTTGATGGAGCGGTTACGGGAGGTCAGGGCCACCTTCTGGGTGTCGTTCTCGGTGGCAAACAGGCTGTGGATATAAAAGGCCGGTATGCCTTCGAGGCCCAGCATCAGGGTATGGGCGCACAGGAAACGGGCCAGCTGCCATTGCTGGTCGCCGCCACTGACCGACTCCTTGAGGGCGTCCCACAGGCTGATATTGAGTTCGTAGGGCTTGTCCTCATCCCCCTTGCGCCGGTAGCTCACCAAGCCACCCGAACGGCTGACCGTGGCCACAAAGTCGGCCAGTTCCTCTTCGCTTAACAGATCCTCGGCCGGGCGCAGCCCGATGCCGTCATGGCTGGCAATGAAGTTCAAGTAGGCGGTGCCGTTCTGGGCCGGGGGCATGCTCATGGCCCAGGTCTTCAGATGCCGGCAACTGCCCGAGAGCAGGCAATGGATCAGCAGCGGCGGCAGGGAAAAGTTGTAGATCACATGGGCTTCGTTGGCGTTGCCGAAGTAGGTGAGGTTTTCCCGGTTGGGGACATTGGTCTCGGTGATCAGGATGGCGTCTTGGGCCTTGTGCTCCACCAGGGTGCGCAGCAGTTTGACCACCTCATGGGTTTGTTGCAGGTGGATGCTGCTGGTGCCCGGCACCTTCCACAGGTAGGCCACGGCGTCCAGGCGGAAGATGCGCACCCCCTGTTCCAGGTAAAAGGCGATGATGCGCACGAATTCCAGCAGCACAGTGGGGTTGGCAAAGTCCAGGTCCACCTGGTCGCTGCTGAAGGTGCACCAGACCCAGCGGTCGCCGTCTTCGGTGGCCACCTTGGTCAGCAGCGGGCTGGAACGGGGCCGCACCACTTGGCTCAAGTCGTCGTCGGGGCTGGCTTCCTTGAAGTAGTCCTTGCCCGGGTCCCGGCGGCGCTTGAAGTTGTCGAACCAGGCGCTGCGGCTGGACATGTGGTTGATCACCAGATCGGCCATCAGCACCTTGTGGGAGGCGATTTTGCTGATATGGCCCCAGTCTCCCAGGCCGTCGTTGACCGACACATAGTCGATGACCGAAAAGCCGTCGTCGGAGCTATAGGGGAAGAAGGGCAGTATGTGTACCGCCGTCAAACACTGGCCCAGCTCGCCGGTCAGCAGCTTATCCAGGGTCACCAGGGGCTTTTCCCCTTCGTCCACCACCGAATTGCCGTAGGTGATCAGCACTATGTCGTCCTGGCTCCACAGGTTCTGGTGCCCAGGCGGCGCCGGGCTGGCCGGGTCCAGGTCCATGGCGGCCAGCAACTGGCCGGCCAGGGGGCCGTTGTCCTGCTCCGGGTAGATCACCCGCAGGTGGCCCAATAACTGGCGAAAAAGGGCTGTGTCCATGGTCAGGCTCCGGCAAATTGCTGGGTGTCGTCTTCCACCGCCTGCTTGAGCTCGTCGAGGATATCCGGCAAGGCGCTCACCACCCGGCTCCAACTGGGCATAAAGGGGGTTTCCATGGGGTTGGCCAGGAAGGCGTTACCGGCTTCGACGATGTTCTGGGCAAACAGCTCCACCGCCTGTTCTTCCTTGTGCCTGTCGTAGGCCAGGCCGTTGAGGGTGGCGTCGTCGTTGAAGATATCGATGAAATCCAGGGCGATGCGGTAGTAAGTGGCCTTGATGGTGCGGATCTTCTCGGTACTGAAGATCTCGCCGTTGGTGGCCAGTTTGCGGAAAAAGGCCTTGGCGATGTCGGTGCTCATCTTGGACAGGCCCCGGGAGGCGTCTTCCGGGCTCAGGTCCTGGTGCTTGTGGTCGTAGTTGTCGCTGATGTCCACCTGGCAGATGCGCTGGGTGGAGCAGCTGCGGTACATCTCCGACAGCACGCCGATCTCCAGGCCCCAGTCGCTGGGGATATGCAGGTGTCCCACAAGGTCACGGCGCAGGGCAAACTCCCCGGCCAGGGAATAGCGAAAACCGTCCATGTAGTTGAGGTAGTCGTTGTAGCCGCAGACCTTTTGCATGCTGCGAATAAGCGGTGTCACCAGCAGCCGGTTGACCCGGCCGTGGAGCTTGCCGCCGGCCACCCGGGCGTAATAGCCCTTGGCGAAGTTGTAGTTGAACACCGGGTTGGCCACCGGGTAGAACAGCCTGGCCAGCATGTCGCGGCTATAGGTGAGAATGTCGCAGTCGTGCAGGGCCACCGCCTGGCCCTTGCCGCTGGCCAGCATATAGCCCAGGCAGTACCAGACATTGCGGCCCTTGCCCAGTTCGGTGGGGGCCAGGCCGTGGCTGGCCAGCTTGGCGTCCAGGGCCTTGAGCCGGGGGCCGTCGTTCCACAGCACCCTGTGGTTCTGGGGCAGCCTTGAGAAATACTGCAAGGCATGGCGGTATTGTTCCTGGTCGGCCCGGTCCAGGCCGATGATGATCTCCGACAGATAGGGCACCTTCTCCAGTTCGTCGAGGATACCGGCCAGGGCCGGGGCCTCCAGTTCGGAATAGAGGGAAGGCAGTACCAGGGACATGGGCCGGAAACGGCGAAAGCGCATCAGCTCCTTTTCCAGGGCCTCCACCGGCCGCCGGGTCAGGTTGTGCAGGGTCGCTATGGTGCCGTTCTGGTGAAAGTCCGCCATGGTTAACTCCTGTTATCGAGAATGTCCTGTATGGCCTGGTTCCAGCCGGCCGGGCCCGGTTGCTGGGTGCGGATGCAGGGGCCTAGCGGGCTGAGCAGATCGCTACGGGGTGAGCGGATCACCACGGCGATATCGGCCAGGTCCAGCATGGGGGCGTCGTTGGGGCTGTCCCCCAGGGCGATCAGGCGCCGGCCCGGGTAGCGGGCCCTAAGGGCACTGAGGCAGGCCCCCTTGGAATACTGGCCCATGACACTTAAAAAGCGCCCCCCTTGCTGGGCCTGCAAGCCGTGGCGGGCCAGGGCCTGGTGAAAGGCCGCCAGGGCGTCGTCGTCCCCTTGCCACAACAGCGGTTCGGTAAATTCCCTGTCCATGGCCAGGGCCGCCTGGGCCTGGTCAAGGCCGGTCATCCTGGCCACCTGGCGCCGATCCCAGTCGGCAAAACCTGCGAAGGCAAAGCCCTGGTCCCGCAGCTGGGCCAGTACCTGTAAAAGGTGCTGGCGCGGCTCGGCAAAGCCTTCGGCCCCGCCGTCACCCCAGTCCAGTATGGCGCCGTTTTCGGCGATAAAGGGACTGCTGAGGGATAGCTGCTGGCGCAGCTGGCGGATCTCGCTGCGGGTCTTGGAGGAATTGAGCACCACTGGAATGCCGAGCTTGCTCAGGCGGGCCAGGGCCGGTTTTGCAGGTGCCCAGCTGTAGCTTTGATGGTCCAGCAAGGTGCCGTCCAGATCGGTGACCA